>CALMBE010000791.1 GCA_937860165.1 uncultured Planctomycetaceae bacterium | reverse complement strand
AAATTTCCCCTGAGTCGTCAGGTAAGTTTTGCAAGTCTCGGAGATGAGGTCTGAAATATCGTGCATCGAGCGATGCACGGGGAGATTGCGCAACTTAAAAAACATCACGAGCCCAAAGATCAACCCGAGGGCGCAAACACCCAATCCTCCCAACAGCCAATCACGGCCGTTGACGCCCATGAACATTTCGGTCGAGACATCGGGGAGAATTAAATCCGCTTCCCCTGCACTTGCCAAGGAAGCGACCAACGAGAGAGCCACACAGAGCAAGCATCGTGAGACCGATAATAACATTGAGCTTCCTGAAAATCACGTTATCAACATCGAGCAACTAAATAGGTTGAGTGCCGCCGTCAACCCTCGTCGATCAGAAAACGTGTACCACAAAATGATTTGTTCCGCACTTTCAAAAACCAGGCGACCACCCGCCCAGAACACCAGATCGAGCTGATTTATTGGTCACTTGTACCAAAGCCGCATCCGATAAAAACGGCACAGATTGCAGGTTGAAATCCCCAGCAAGAAGCGAAGTTTAGTCCGCTCTGCGCACGCCTGTCAACAGCGTACCACCCAAAGATGGAAAGGTTTTATGGATTGAACTGAAACAGTTGGAATTGGTTCGGTGGTCCTGCGCTCCAACTTGGTCAAGACACGAAGCCAAGCACCTGTTTCACGCAATTGCGCTAAATCTCACGGTTATTAGTTGATTCATCAGCCAGGGCCGATCACTTTTTCACTGTGGGGTGCCATGCCCACGCTGGTACTCCGGCGTGGGCATGTGAATAGTCGAGAAAACATGGCCACAGCGGAGTACCGCCGTGGCCATGGCACCCTCCATTGTGAAAAACTAATTGGCCCTGATTCATCAGCCCCTTCATGAACCTACCTGGGAAGGCTCAAAGTAACTGGCGATTTCGTCGATCCAGCATTCCAGCAATGTGGCTTGATTGGCGTTCCGATCGAGATCTTCCTCGGCCTGCAAAGTCCGATCCAAGGACCGAATCACCGCATCCTGCCGGGACAGATCGCGCAGATTGACACGCAACTGACCCCGGAAATGCTCCGTAGCCACTCCAAAGGCAAGCCGTAGCCGCTGCCGTCGTGCTTCCGGAACGGTCCCTGCTTCGTTCACAAAGTCGTTGAGAACACCCACGCAACGCATGACATCGAGGGGCTCGGCGGCCAGTTGCCGCACAAATCGCTCCGTGAAATCCGCCAGGTTGAGTTGCTGCAATTGCAGGGCTCGGTGCAAACTCCCCCCGCTCGCTGCCGCCAGAGCCTCGGCCTGGTATGCGTTTTCGGCAATCCCCTGCTCGACCAGCAACTGGGCAACCACCTCTGGAGCCAACGGCTGGAACCGAACAACTTGGGTACGCGATAAAATAGTCGGAAGCTGGCGACCTCGGCTCGTGCCGATCAAGATCAGAACCGCCCCAGGCGGCGGCTCCTCCAGGGTTTTTAACAAGCAGTTGGAACTCTCGATATTCAAATAGTCAGCGTCGTCGATGATCGCCACGCGGCGCTTGCCAAGCATCGGGCGGAGGGCGATCTGATGGCACAAGCCTTCTTGGTTGCGATGCTCTTTGTCGCCAATAAAAGTCTTGAGGGGGATTTCCCGCTTGTCTTCGGGGAGACCCACGATATCCAAATCGGGATGGTTACCGGCATCCAACTGTCGACAGGAATCGCAAGTCCCGCAGGGCATGAGCTTTTCTGGGGCTCCCTTGGGGCAAAGCAATGCCTTAGCCAACTTTATGGCGAACGTGCGTTTGCCGATCCCTTCGGGTCCGAGAAATAGAAAACTCGAAGGGAGCCGTCCACTGGCTAGGCTGCGCTGAAACCGTTCGACTAGCTGATCGTGACCGTAAATTCCTTGCCACATCGCACTAGGTCCGTGAGGGGAATTTTCTCGGCATTCTTCGGGAACACTCGACTTTGCATACTCGCAAAAGTCGCACGATGGTACAATCATGACGGATGAAGTCGGGGAGAACTACCCCCGCTGGGACTTTTCTCCGAGGGGAGCGGCATGTCCGTACCACTATCGCCTACCCGCTTGTTTTCTTGTCCCGATTGCCATTCCACACTTCCCTACGATGTGAGATTGGCCGGAAAAAAATGCCGCTGCGGGAAGTGCGGCAAGGTTTTCAACGTTCCCAAGCCGGGAGAGTTTGAGCAACCGTCTGAACAATCTCGGACGAAACCCGCGGCAGCACCGCATGTGGAATTCTGGTGCCGCGTGTGCGATACACGACTCGTAGCCCGGTCGACCGATGCCGGGCGAAAGATGAAATGCCCCGATTGTCACGCGCTAAACCTGGTGCCTACTCCGAAGACCCCCGAGCCCCGCCGTGAGCCCCCCGCGATGCACGGGCAGCAATACGGCGTTTGGAAAGTGAACCAGGCCCCGGCTTCCGAAGACCTACGGGCCAAGCAACCGCGGCTGTTCCCCGTGTATTGTCGAGTGTGCGACACACTGATGTACGCGCAGCCCAAACACATCGGCGAAAGTCTCAAGTGCCCCGATTGTGGTGCCTTGACGACGGTCAAAGAGCCACCTCCACCCGAAGTAAAAAAGTCGCCCCTGGTTCCTGCCGGTCAGGAATATCAACTCGATCCCGCAGTAGTTCAAGCCGCTCGACCCGTGCGTGAAGACCTGCAGCGGCTCCAGGAAAAGAGTCGGTTGGAAGCCGAAGAAGCCGCCCGCAAGCGAGCAATCGAACGACCAAAGATGCCCGCTTGGCCCACCTTTCAAGGCGTTGCTTCCATGCTCAGCCACGATCCCCTGCCGACCTGGTGGGTCGGTTTGTCAGCCAGTGGAATCGTCATGGCGTGGCTTCTAGCGAGCTCGTTTGTTGGCCAGGGAGCAGGGGGCTTGGGGCTTGTGTTCGCCATGATGTGCCGGATTTTTGGGCTTATGGCTTTTATCCTGTGGTTCGGCCCCATGTCGGCGATCGCGTGTGCCGTGGTTGCCGAAAGTTCCGATGGCCTCGCCAAGCTGCACAGTCGACCGAGTATTTTTTTCATCAATTGTTTATTGGAGATGAGCTTTGTCGGGCTGGCGCTGGCGCTGAGTTTGATCCCGGCGTTTGCGCTACTGCAAGTTGGTGCCTGGGAGGTTGGGATCGCGACAGGGAGCGGAGCGTTGCTGTTGATTTTTCCCGTGCTGTTGCTCTCGGCGTTTCAAGAAAACACTCCGCTGGGTGTCTTCTCGCCGCGTGTTTGGGGAAGCCTGTTCCGACGGCCACTGCACTGGTTTTTGTTCTTCGCCCAGTCGACCGTGGTAGCGGGATTGGTAGCGGTCACCGTCGGACTTTTGGGCCAGAATTATCCCGAATGGATCTACGCGGGGGTCCCCCTCGCACTCGCGGGGATGCTGGTTTATTTCCGCATCCTCGGACGATTCGCCTGGTGGCTAGCGGAATCTCTTGCCGATCCAAACCCCCTAACCGGCAAAGACGCCGAAGATAATCGGTAACCGTTGTTCTGAAAAAGTCGAGTTGGCCGAATCTAGTGCTTCGTGGGATGCCGAAAACAGAAGTAGGAAACGCGAGGCTATCGAATTCACACAATCAATTTTTTTTGAACAGGAAATCGCGGAGGACACCGAGTACTTATTGACCATTGCGCGGCCTATGAACCCGTTTGCAATTCGGCCATCAGCTGTCGGCTATCGGCCTGAAAAAACCGGTTCTGGCCGATAGCCGTTAGCTGACAGCCAATGGCATGACTAGGTGCATTGACCGCGCAAGGATCAATAAGAAATCAACGGATTCTCCGTTCCCTCTGCTAACTCCTGTTACATGTAATTGATTCTGAAATTTCTAAGTCATTCAACCCTCCGACTTGTAAGAACGTATTAGAATTGAGTGAACACCATGTCTGTTTGGTACGCCTCGAAGCGCCCGACTGGTAAATCTGACAAGTTTCTGTCCCTGAAACGACTGGGTGCGCAACACGCGGGGCTCCGTACTTACAAGTGCTGGACCTACCAACTACTCTCGATTACCTCCGGTGCGAGCCTCACACGCACCAGCCACAACGTGGCGATCTCCGACCCACAGGGTAACGCCGTCGAGTATCTCTGCGGTTTTATGGGCTCTCAACAAGCAGCGTCGGCAGCCGAAAACTGGATCGACCGTCACCTCGGTGACGCTTCATTCGCGCAGGCCGATGAAGTGGCGTAGCAAGTTCGCAGCCGTGCGCCAGGGATTGAAATCCCTGGCGAATTACAGTCCCTTAATCTCCCGCCGTGAGCATGGCACCCGGCTGGTATCCACCGTTTCGGAATCTTCCTCGTAATACTTCCTGCACTTTCCGAAAAAACTTTAACAACTGATCTGCATAAAAAAAGGCTCTTCCA
>CALMBE010000790.1 GCA_937860165.1 uncultured Planctomycetaceae bacterium | reverse complement strand
TGGCACCAGAAACGACCAAACCAGAATCGCTAACCACCAAAAACACGAATTACACGAAAGAATAGGCTTTCACATTCTGAAAACGATAAACTAATTTGGGTCCAGTGTGGCTGCCCACGGTAGATCTCTCTTTTAATGCTGGAAACCGTAATGCAATTCCTATTCGTGGTTTTCGTGTTTTTCGTGGTCAAAAAAACTTGAGCCTCATGTCACAACCTTACACCACCATCATCGGCCTGGAAGTTCATGTGCAGCTTGCCACCCAGAGCAAGCTGTTCTGTCGGTGCAGCACACAGTTTGGGGCCGAGCCTAATACACAAACATGTCCTGTGTGCCTAGGAATGCCGGGGACACTGCCGGTGATGAACGCGCGGGCCTTTGAGCTTGCGCTCCAAACGGCGGTGGCACTCAACTGCGAGATTCCGCGATTCACCAAATGGGACCGCAAGCAATATTTCTACCCCGACTTGCCGAAGGGTTATCAGATCAGTCAATACGACCTGCCGATGTCGGCTGCTGGTTATCTGGAAATCAGTGACGAAAAGGGAGCCTTCGAGCCCAAGCAGGTGCGAATCACGCGGGCCCATTTGGAAGAGGACGCAGGCAAGAGCATTCACGACGAATCGTCGGGGACCGGCGACAGCGAAATCGATCTCAATCGTACGGGGACACCCCTGTTGGAGATCGTCTCGGAACCCGACCTACGAAGTGCCGCCGAGGCGAAAGCCTATCTGCAAGAGCTTAAGTTGTTGCTTTCGCATTTGGCCGTTTCCGACTGTAACATGCAGGAGGGAAGTTTGCGGGTCGATGCCAATGTCAACTTGCATCTAGAAACGCCAACCGGGAAGGTTGCCACGCCGATCGTCGAGATCAAGAATCTTAACAGCTTTCGTGCCGTCGAACGGGCCATTGAATATGAGGCCCAACGTCAGTTTCGCGAGTGGCAGGAAACTGGGAAAAAAATCGGCGAGGCCCCCAAACAGACCCGCGGTTGGGACGATGTCGCGGGAATCACACGCGGCCAGCGGAGCAAGGAAGAATCGAGCGATTACCGCTATTTCCCGGATCCCGACCTGGTGCCGGTGGTGGTCAGCGAAGCCGAAATCGCCGCCGTGAAAAACTCGCTGGGCGAACTCCCCGCCGATTTTCGCAGGCGATTCACTACCGAGTGGGGGCTTTCGCTCTACGATGCCAATGTGATTATCAACCAGGGTCGGAGTGTGATCGAATACTTCGAGGAGGTTGTCCAAGGGGGCCACGATGCGAAAAGTGCCTGCAATTGGATCACCCAAGACATTCTGCGGCATCTCAAGGATAACGATCTCGGCATCGACGAATTTCCGATTTCGGCGATGCACTTGGCCTCGTTGATCGCAGCGATTAACGAGGGAACCCTACCCAAGTCACGGGCCAAGGATGCTTACGACCTCATGCTCGCCGAGCGCGGCTCGGCCCAAGAGGCGATTACCAAGTTAGGAATCGAGCAAGTCGACGAATCGGCCCTGGTGGAACTCTGTCGACAGCTACTCGCCGAGAACCCGAAGATTCTCGCTGATCTTCAGAATGGCAAGCAGCAGGCCGTCGGCGCACTCGTCGGACAGGCCAAGAAGCGTAATCCCAATGTCGACCCTGGCCGCTTTCGAGAGATTTGTTTGGAACTGGCGCAGCGCGGACTGAGTGCCAATTAAGGGATTGAGGATCAATGACTATGCCTCGCTCCCAAATCATCGGACACCATTTAATTTGGACACTTTACGGTCATTGGCTCCCCAACGATCCCCGCGGTAGTGGTTCTCAAGAAGTACGCCGAGAGCAAATTGCCGAATTGGGTCCCTTGTACGTGGGACGTCGGCCTGAGCCCAAGCAACCCTCTCGTGAAGAATTGCGAGCTTTCCATCAGCAGGCTGAGGCTCGGTTAAGCTTTCCACGGTTTTGGCTGGACGCCGCGAAGAGAAAGGACTGTG
This sequence comes from uncultured Planctomycetaceae bacterium, assembly GCA_937860165.1. Lineage (GTDB taxonomy): Bacteria > Planctomycetota > Planctomycetia > Pirellulales > Lacipirellulaceae > Bythopirellula. The sequence continues at coordinate 4,223 of CALMBE010000790.1, read as the reverse complement.
GTCTCTCACTCGCGGAAATCATTTCCCAGCGGAGTTATACCGTTTGGGCTGGTGCGATCCTCTCCAATCACATGCACCTTGTAATCCGCAAACACCGCGACGATGCATTACAAATGTGGCATCAGATCGCAGACTCCCTACGCTTGCGTCTTCGCGAGTTTCAAGATATCGGTCCGCTGCATCCAGTATGGTCTGAAAGACCGTACAAAGTATATTTGAAAACACCCGAGGAGGTCCGGAGTCGAGTGACTTATGTGCAGAGGAATCCCGCAAAAGAGAATCTCCCTTCCCAGCATTTCGATTTTGTACAAGAGTACAATAACTGGCCCTTCCACAAACAGACTTGACGGCGAAGACGCAAGCGAAACCCAGGTCTTCCGCGACCATGATTATCACTTTGACCACCGATTTCGGCGTGAGTAGCCCTTACGTGGCTGCGATGAAAGGGGTGATGCTCACGATCAACCCCCGGCTGCAACTCGTGGACATCACCCACGCGATTCCACCCCAGCAGCTCCGCCAAGGGGCACTGGTCTTGGCCGACACGACGGTCTACTTTCCCCCCGGCACGATCCATGTCGCGGTCGTCGATCCGGGGGTGGGTACTTCGAGGGCCATCGTGTGCGCGGAGATTGGCGATCAACGATACATTTGCCCGGATAATGGGCTCCTGGATCGGTTGGCGGAACGGCAGCGGCCCTCTAAAATGGTGCAAGTTACTGCACCGCAGTTTTTCCGACCCAGTGTGTCACCAACATTTCACGGCCGCGACATCATGGCCCCCGTCGCGGCACATTTGAGTTTGGGAATCGAGATCGAGCAACTGGGGCCACCCCTCCTGGATCTCGTGAAACTGAAGTGGCCAGGAGTGGAACGTATGGACAATTCAATCCAGGGAGAGGTGGTCGCCATCGACTCGTTTGGCAACTTAATCACCAACATTACGAAAGCAATGTTGGCGGAAGTCCCCACCGACGAATCGGTTTCCGTTCGCTGCGACGAACACCAAACCCAGGGAATCTTTCAAACCTACGCCGACCAACCCCCGATGACCCTCATCGCAGTCGTGGGATCGAACGATCAACTGGAGATTGCCATCGTCGACGAGAGCGCTGCAATTATGTTGGGAGCGCGTGTGGGAGAGCAGGTCGAGGTTTCGTGGTAGACCCACCGATGACGACTCTCGAACAGCACACACAGTGGGATCGCGAACACTGCTGGCACCCATTTACTCAAATGGCTGAGTACGAACCGCTGGTCATTGAACGTGCCGAAGGGGTCTGGCTCTACGATACCAGCGGCAAGCGGTACCTCGATGGCATCAGCAGCATGTGGTGCAATTTGGTGGGCCATCATCACCCCCAGATCGACGCCGCGATTCATCTACAACTCGACAAGCTCGCGCACGCCACCACCCTGGGGCTGGCAAATGTCCCCGCGATTGAACTCGCGCGGCGGCTGGCCGAACTGGCACCGGGCGATTTGTCCCATGTCTTTTTCAGCAGCGATGGCTCCTCGGCGATCGAGGCGGCACTCAAGATCGCATTTCAATACTGGCGACAATGCGAGTCGCCTCGGCCTGAAAAAAAACGCTTCGTCGCCCTCGGCGAAGCCTACCACGGCGACACCTTGGGAAGTGCCAGTGTGGGGGGCATCGACCGCTTTAACGCAATTTTTCAACCACTGTTGTTCGACGTGTTGCGGTTGCGATGTCCCGCTGTTGGCCCTCGTGCCGATGCGAAATTTTATCTCGCGGAACTTGAATCCCTGCTGCAGAAACAGCACGAAGAAATCGCGGCCCTGATCATCGAGCCCTGCATTCAAGCGGCAGCCGGAATGGTGTTTCACCCACCGGGATATCTCCGCGGAGTGCGCGAACTCACCGCGCGGTACGATGTGTTGATGATTGCCGATGAGATCGTGACAGGCTGCGGCCGATTGGGTCCGCTCTTTGCCTGCGAAATCGAAAATGTAATACCCGATTTATTGTGCCTGGGAAAAAGCCTGACGGGGGGATATCTTCCCCTGTCGGCTACCATCGCCACGCCCCGGATTTATCAAGCGTTTCTCGGAGATACCGCTAGTGGCCGGGCTTTTCGCCACGGTCACACCTATGCAGGGAATCCCCTGGGCGCGGCTGCAGCTTTGGCAACTTTGAATGTTCTCACCAGCGATGAAGTGCAACAAAGGCTCCCCAAACAGATCTTGAACCTCGCGGGGATGCTCGCTCACTTGGAAACTCAGCCGCATGTGGCAGCCACACGCCAATTAGGAATGATAGCCGCCGTGGAACTGACCCCCAGTGCCGACAAGAACGAGCGCTACCCCCAGGCGGAGCGAATCGGTCACAAGGTTTGTCGAGCCGCACTCCACAAAGGACTTTGGCTGCGCCCTTTGGGAGACACACTGGTAATTATGCCCCCGTTGTCAATCAGCGACGAAGAGCTGGACTTCGTGGGTCAAGTCCTGGCGGAGAGCATCGCCGAAATCACTAATCGGCGTTAGGCCGAATAGGACTTTCATGTTCCGAATACTCTTTCGATTGATACCAGTAAGAATAGAACACAGATGAACGCGGATTCGGCGGATGGACGCGGATAAAGAGTTAGAAATTGTGGAACTTCGATTCATTCCAACGATCTGTGTTCCTCCGTTCGATCCGTGTTCCTCCGTGGCCCCTTCTTCAATTAAGGCAGGACCCGCCAGCGCTGCCGGAACTCGGGTACTCGTTCCGGCCTACACCCTTTACCGCTGTAGTATGCTGCTAAATCAGTAGGTAGGCTGGGGCTTCCGCGGATGGAATCCACCCGTACCCGAGAGGTTCTTGGGGGGGTGGTAGTCTCCCGCAGGTTTCGGTGGGAAATCATCAGGGCGGGCACTGACGCCGAGGGTCACCGTGCGGCGATCTGCCTTCCAACCCATGAGGGTCAAGAATTCGTCCAGCGTAATCGTTTCGATTCCCAATCGATCGGCAGTCTCGGTCATTTTCTCCCATGCTTGGCGCTGAACATCTCCACCGGAGACGGTGCTCTCGGGATATTTCCCTAAGATCAGATAGCGCGTATCCACCGTCATCTCGCCATCCACCAAGCCGGTGTCACCGGGAATTGCGTCGACCTTGCCGTTGTTGAGTTGAATGACACTCTTTAGCTCGTCGATATCTGGTTTACCATCCCCTTCCATATCGATGAATCCCGCGATAGCAAATCCCACTTGGCGACCTCGATTCCAAACCTGGCTGTAGACTTTGTCCCCTTCCATCAAGGGCCGAGTGGGTACATCGCTGGTGATGCGGGCCTCGGCCATGTGGGGCCCGAGAATCTTCGTGACTTCGATGCTCCCCTTGGTGTCGGCTTTAAGGGCATCGCTTTCGTCGCCACTATAAACACTGAAAGTCACTTGGGTCCGCAAGTGGTCCGCTTCGCCGATGTTGATCCACAACCGCTGCTCTTTTTGATTCACCCACCGAATGAGACCGTCGGCTGGCTGGGCAAAGGGATCGGGGTCGGCCTGATTGTTGCGGAGGATTTCGATATCGCGGCCCAAACCGGCGACTTCATCATCGAGTTTCTTTTCCGCTGCGGCACGGTCGGCGGCAAGCTTGTCGATCTGCCCGCGTTGTTCGGCGAGTTGCTTCGACAACCGATCTTTTTCGGCATTGGCTTCTTCGCGCTGTTGATTGAACTTATTTCGCTCGGCGAAGGAATCTTGCTGGAGTTGCTTGAACTGTTTGTCAAATTCCGCGAATTGCTTGTCCATCTCAGCTTTCAGTCCGACTAGTTGCTCGTTCAGTCGCGTGGCATCTTCCTTGGCCTTGAGCTCACTGAGGCCCCGAGTCTCGATTTCGGCTTGCATGGATTTCAGCAGCGGGCTGTAGAACCGCACGTTCTCATCGGCAGTGCTGCCGTACTTTTTCATGTCTTCTTCAAATGACTTCTGCACGGTTTCCTTGGTGTCGGCCTCGTTGAATCCCATCCACGTCTTGTAGTTATTGGCTTCGCCCTGGGCAGAGGAGGCTGCGGAATTCGCTTCTTGGGCGCGGGCATTGGCATCGGTGGCGCTCGCTTCGGCCGCGACTCGCTTGTTGTTCAGAAGAATCAACCCCACGATCAATAAGACCAGCAGCAAGCAGAGCGCGATTATCACGCCCTGCATTGTTTGATTTTCTCGTGATGCCATCTTTCACTTCTCTGTGTAACTAGAACTTCGGCTGGACTTGCGCC
>CALMBE010000789.1 GCA_937860165.1 uncultured Planctomycetaceae bacterium | reverse complement strand
TTTTTTGCCGCCGTGTTCGTCGCCCTGTTCGGCGAAGGACTGGCCCTGATGATGTTCTCCCAAGCCACCACGCTGACACTGGCCATTCCGTTGATGATTACCTTTGCCATGTTTGTGAAAATGTCCAACGGGGCTACTTATGCAGTAGTGCCGTTTATCAATCGTCGCGCTCTGGGGGCAGTGAGTGGTATCGTTGGGGCCGGTGGAAATGCTGGGGCAGTGGCACTCGGATTCCTGTTCAAGAGCGAAGCGATTGATTGGCATACGGCCTTGTTTGTCGCAGGTGCTGCCGTGACATGTATTTCATTTGCCAGCTTCGTGATTACTTCCCACCAGACCGCCGAAACCCCGGTCGCCGTGCCGGAATGGGCCCCGGCCGTGTAGTGCGAATTGGTGCTGGCGGCCCCTCCTGGGCCGCGAGCGAAAGGCGGAATTTGTGTGATGTCAGAAGCGCAACCGTTCCCCTCGAAACAAGAGACCGTCGTTGTCATCGGCAACGGCATGGTAGGCCAACGTTTCTGCGAACGACTTGTGGAGTTCGACACGGACCGTCGGTTCCGCATTGTCACATTCTGCGAGGAACCTCGAGCCGCTTATGATCGTGTTGGACTTACATCGTTCTTTGCCCACCGCGATGCCGAACAATTGATGCTTGCCCGGCGCGAGTGGTACCTCGAGAACGGCGTCGAGCTTCATCTTGGTGATCGCGCGAGCCAGATCGACCTGCCATCCCGAACGGTTCGCTCCGACAAAGGGGTGTCGATTGCCTATGATTACGTGGTACTCGCGACAGGCTCGTTTCCCTTTGTCCCCCCCGTGCCGGGTGTCGACAAGACTGGGGTCTTCGTCTACCGCACGATCGAGGATTTGCAGAATATCATTCACTACGCGAAGTCCGCGCGACGGTGCGCGGTCATCGGTGGAGGTCTCCTGGGGCTTGAGGCTGCGAAGGCGGCCTACGATCTCGGGCTCGAAACCCATGTCGTGGAATTCGCCCCTCGGCTCATGCCGCGCCAGGTCGACGATCTTGGTTCACGCATCCTTGTACGCAAAATCGAAACTCTGGGCGTTCACGTCCACCTCAACAAGGCGACGAAGGCAATTCATGGCACGGCGGGGGTCGAGCGGATGGAATTTGCCGATGGCGAATCGATCGACATCGATATGGTGATCGTATCGACTGGCATCCGGCCCCGCGACGAATTAGCTCGGCAAACGGGGCTAGCCATCGGCGAACGAGGGGGAATCTCCGTTGACGACAGGCTGCAAACGTCCGAACCGCGCATCTTAGCAATCGGCGAATGTGCCTTGCACGGTGGCATGGTCTACGGACTGGTGGCACCGGGGTACGAGATGGCCGAGATTGCTGCCGCCAACCTGACCGGTGGGGATCGGCGGTTTGCGGGTGCCGACTTGTCGACGAAATTGAAACTCATGGGGATCGATGTCGCCAGCTTTGGCCTTTACGAGGCCCCCGTGGAGCAAGCCACTCCGATCGTGTTTGAAGACCCTTTCGCCGGAGTTTACAAGAAGTTATTGTTCGCACCCGATGGTACGCGACTTTTGGGAGGGATTCTGGTAGGCGATGCCAGCGACTACGGCCGACTGGCGATGCTCGCCAAGACCGAGGCACTGCTCCCTTGCCAGCCCCATGAGTTGATTGTGGGCACAACCGGCGGCGGGGCTGCGATTGGTCTCGATGCACTGCCAGATACCGCTCAAATCTGTTCGTGCAATAATGTCACCAAAGGAACAATCTCAGCGGCAAT
>CALMBE010000788.1 GCA_937860165.1 uncultured Planctomycetaceae bacterium | reverse complement strand
CATGATTTGTAGGGCCATGGATTAAATCCCTTTCAATCCACAGGCTTCTTGAGCGCGCGCAAGCACTTGGGCAGCCTTGGTACGAGCCTGCGCCGCCCCGGCTCTCAAGATGTCGCGGACATCGTCAGGACGCGACTCCCAGTCGTTGCGCCGCGAGCGGGCGTCGGCAAAAAAAGCTTCGGCTGACTCCGCCAATTTTTTTTTGACATCGCCATAACCGAAACCACCGTGACGATACATCGCTGCCAACTCTTCGCATTCTCTTTCACTCGCCACAAGTGAATAGAGCATGAACAGGATATCGCTTGCCGGATCCTTGGGGTCTTCCATGGGCCGTGAGTCGGTCGCAATCCGCATGATCTGCTTCCGCTGTGCCTTGGCGTCCTCGAACACTGCTAGAGTGTTGTTGTAGCTCTTTGACATCTTTTCGCCGTCGGTCCCCGGCACTCGGGCTGAGTTGTCGAGCACCTTCGCCTTGGGAAGCACGAAAACCTCGCCGAACTGGTGATTGAAACTCCCAGCCAAATCGCGACAGACTTCGATATGCTGCACCTGATCCTCGCCGACGGGAACCGTATCGCTGTCGTAGGCCAGGATATCGGCGGCCTGCAAGACGGGATACGTGAACAGCCCGGCATCGGCGATGAGCCCCTTGGCTTTTTTGTCTTTGAAGGCGTGGCACCGTTCCAGAAGCCCCATGGGGGTACCTGTCAAGAGAATCCAGCACAGTTCGCTGACTTCGGGTACGTCCGACTGCACAAACAGCACGGCCCGATGGGGATCGAGTCCCAGTGCCAACAGGTCCCTAGCGGCGTCGAGCGAATATTGCCGGAGGAGCGACTTGTCGCGGACCGTTGTGAGGGCATGCAAATTGGCGATAAAGTAATACGCCTGCTCGGCATCCTGGAGAGCGATGTATTGAATAATCGCCCCAAAATAGTTGCCCCAATGGGGACGACCGGTCGGTTGGATTCCGCTGAGAACGCGCATGGTTGGTTAGTGGTTAGTGGCTGGTTTGTAAAGTGCCGACGATTTCTCGGACGCTCGACGCACCTAATTCGGCGACTGCTGCAGGAAGTGCATCGAGCACTTCCATGGCAGCCGATGGATTGTAGAAGTTTACGGTTCCCAATTGAACCGCCGAAGCCCCGGCAACCAGGAATTCCATGACATCGTCGCAGGTCGCGATCCCGCCGATCCCGATAATTGGGGTTGTCACGGCTTGTGCCGCCTGATACACGGCCCGCAGGGCAATCGGTTTGATCGCAGGTCCACTCAGACCTCCGATCACGTTACCCAAAAGTGGGCGGCGACGACGCCAGTCGATGGCCATCCCTTGGCAAGTATTGATCAGCGAAATTGCGTCGCTTCCCCCAGCTGCAGCCGCGCGGGCCATTTCGGCAATGCTGGTCACGTTGGGGGTCAGTTTCGCGATGATCGGATGCGCGCCGATTTCCCGGCAGGCCTTCACAAGCTGTTCGCACATGGAGGCATCCGTGCCGAAATCGACACCTCCACTAACATTCGGGCAAGAGATGTTGAGTTCGATTGCCGCAATACCATTTTCCGGCGAAAGCCGCTCAACCATCTCGACGAATTCAGCCTGCGTTCTGCCAGCAATGCTCACCACGATGGCAGTACCGCGTGTGGAAAGATAAGGGAGGTGATGGGCGACAAAGGCTTCGATGCCGTCGTTGTCCAAGCCAATCGAGTTAAGCATGCCTGCGGAGGTTTCCACAGTTCGCCATGGGGCATTGCCCTGCCGAGGAAGCTTGGTAATCGTTTTGGGAACGATACCACCTAATCGC
>CALMBE010000787.1 GCA_937860165.1 uncultured Planctomycetaceae bacterium | reverse complement strand
GGCGGTCGCAGTAGCGACCTGACCCGGGGCTAAATGCTTGTATCCCTGCCGGGATCAAGAAATAAGGAATGCTCGACTATGATCGACCTTCAGTATTCTCTGGTAATCGAGGCGACAGCCGATCCCGAGTTTTTTGGATTTTATTCTCCTGATTTGGAGGGTTTCACAGGTGTGGGGCACTCCGTGGAAGATTGTCTCTACAAAGCGCGATGGGGGATGAAAGACCATTTGGAGCTACTGACCGCTCGGCATCTCCCTGTTCCCCCCGTAAGTGTTTACCCCAGGGTAATTATTCAGAACGAGGAACAAACGGCATCCCTATGAGGATTCGAGTTAAGTAACTACTTGGGTGGCATTAGCATCTGACTGCGATATTCGCCGCGATTGTTTGACTGCCAAACCTTACCGGTTTCGGGTTCGAGCGCCGTCAGCCAGCCGCCGCCGTGGCAGTAGGTATCGATACAAATCAGATGGCCGAGGTTCAGGATCTCGCCCCGCTTGTTGGCCGTGTGCCCCAGGATGGCGGTCTTGCCCGAGCAATGCGTGCCGGGCAAAAGATCGCGGAGCGATTCCCAGCGGAGCCACTCCCACGGTTGGGCGGCGAGGCGCACTTCGGAGAGGAAATTTCCGTGGGCAAAAAAGTGGCTAGGAGTTTCGTGAAAGTCCCCCCAAGTTTGCAGGAACTCGATGTGCTGCTCCGGGATAGCGGCTAAGGCGGCTCCTTCGTGGTAGGAATCGAGCGTGGCGGCACCGCCGTAGTGGAGCCAATCTTGCAAGTTGCCTGTCCCCGTCACGGCGTCGAGCAGCATTTGCTCGTGATTTCCCAAGAGGCAGACCAAGTGACACCGCGAGCGGAGCTTGAGCAGCAGATCCAAGACCCCGCAGCTATCGGGTCCCCGGTCGATCACATCTCCCAGAACGATGAGCGTGTCTTGCTCGCAGGGCTGAAGTTCCGCCAACAGCAAAACCAGTGCGGTGAGGCAACCGTGGATATCGCCGATGGCTAGCGTGCGGGGTGTCGTCATCGATACTTGCCGTGGAGAGATTCCCTAGAGTGAAATAGTGATATGGATGAGCGCGGGACAAATGCGCCGGATATCGCCAGCATGCGTAGCAGCAGCAATCGAGGAAGTCGCCATCGGTGGATGGTTGCTTCATTGTGTGTGCGGGGAGCGAGACCGTCCAGGGTCTCTCGGCAGATTGACATTCCACTGGCTAGCGATAGGATGAAACTCTATTAATTGGCCCTAGTTGTCGGGGCCAATGGAGTCAATTTGCACGCTGTTACCTCTTCGGCCGGCGCTGACGAGAAAACAGATACATCCAGCTCAGCGAGGAGCCGCACTCAGATGCCAGAACCGATTACGCAACTCGAACATGCTCGCCAAGGAACGATCACCCCCGAAATGGAATTTGTTGCCGAGCGGGAACGGCTCGACGCGAAAACGGTTCGCGCGGAGGTTGCTGCCGGTCGGATGGTGATCCCAGCCAACCGCGTCCACCTGGCAGGGCGGCTCGAGCCGATGGGGATCGGTATCGCCGCATGCTGCAAAATCAACGCCAACATCGGCAATTCGGCGGTGACCAGTGACCAAGCCGGGGAACTCGAAAAGCTTCATACGGCGGTTCATTTCGGCGCGGATACCGTGATGGATCTTTCGACGGGTAAGAACATCGATCCGATTCGGATGGCGATCATCGAGGCCTCGCCGGTGCCGATCGGGACGGTGCCGATCTATCAGATGCTAGAGGAGTTAGGGGGAGAAATCGAAGAGATGCGTCCCCAGCATTTTCTCGACATGGTCGAACATCAAGCCAAACAGGGGGTCGACTACATGACGATCCACTGCGGGGTGAAGTACGAGCACCTGCACCTGACCATGGGGCGCGTGACGGGAATCGTGAGTCGGGGTGGCTCGCTGATCGCCAAGTGGATGATGGTCCACCGCAAGCAGAATCCGCTCTTCGAGTCATTCGATGATCTCTGCGATATCATGCGGCAGTATGATGTCACCTGGAGTTTGGGGGATGGCTTGCGACCGGGGTCACTCGCCGACGCGAGCGATGAAGCGCAGTTCGCTGAACTGGACGTGCTCGGCGAATTGACCAAGCGGGGCTGGGAGCGTGGCACCCAGGTGATGGTCGAAGGCCCCGGGCATATTCCGATGCACGAGATCAAGATGAATGTTGATCGACAGATCGAAGTTTGCGAGGGGGCACCGTTTTATGTGCTGGGTCCGTTGGTCACGGATTTCGCGCCGGGCTACGACCACATCACAAGTTGCATCGGGGCGTCGCTGGCTGGTTGGGCGGGGGCGGCGATGCTGTGCTATGTCACACCCAAGGAACACCTGGGACTCCCCGAGCGGGAAGACGTCAAGCAAGGACTCATTGCCTACAAAATCGCCGCGCATGCCGCCGACATTGCCCGCCAACGTCCCGGGGCCCGAGATCGGGACGATGCGCTTTCGCGGGCACGTTTCGCATTTGACTGGGAAGAGCAGTTTCGGTTGTCGCTCGACCCCGAAACCGCGCGGGCCTACCACGACCAAACCTTGCCGCAAGACACCTTTAAGAGTGCCCATTTCTGCAGCATGTGCGGGCCGAAGTACTGCTCGATGAAGATCACCGAAGACATCCGCGCAATGGCGGCGGAGGGGATATTGGAGTTGCCGGTGGTGGCAAAGTAACTTAGAGCAAAAGAGAGATACCATGCTCAGCCGCGAAACGCTCGAACAATATCGACGGATGCCTCCGGGAGAGCGGTTGGCGCTGAC
>CALMBE010000786.1 GCA_937860165.1 uncultured Planctomycetaceae bacterium | reverse complement strand
GGAGGGACTTCAGCGTTGGTCTTTTCCGGTGCGGGAGTGGCACTGGCTAAAGGAGTGGGTCGACCCGGGCTAGAAACGGCTTACACGGTCGTGACGTGTGTTTTGATCTTGATAACCAAGCCAGCTCTGATTGCTGTATTGGGCGCTGGAGGCTGTGTTATTTCTTCTGCCCTGAGTTGGTGCCTGGGGGCGATCTACTTTCTATTTATGTTGCATCGACGCTTAGATCTACCGCGCGAAATCATTGCTCGAAGTGGCGGCATCTTCCTCTTAACCGTTGTTGTTTCCACGATTGGTTGGATATTAACGAGTCGTTTTTCGCTTTCAGCTTCTGGGCGTCTGGAGGCGGCGTTGCTTCTCGTCGTTGCCGGCTTACCGCTGGTTGCCTGCTATTTGGGAGTACTGACATTGTTCCGCCTGATTCCTACCCCGTTTCGATTGTTTTCGATCCTCCGCGAACCCCAAGTAGCTGTACTTAAGGAGACGAGTGCGTGAGACCGTTCACTTCGACCTCTCGTCCCCCCATCTCAGTCCGCCCTCTGAGTCGAACAGTTGGGGCTCTTCCGATATCCCGGACCCGCTCGTTTCCGCAGACTCGTTCCGCCTACCCGGCATTGCTATCATCACGACTCGTTCGAATCGCTCCGATTTTGTTTTTCCAAACCTATTTGACAGGGTCTATCATTGCATTCGCATTTGGACCGGTGAACTTTGAGATTGCTAATCCCTACATACTTTTTTCCTACGTTGCAGTAGGACAACTCACGATTGCGCTTGGTTATAAGCTCGGGATCGCCAGAGCTCCCCGACGCTATACCGGTTTTCTCCCGGCGCGGACATTGCTGCAAATTGCGATTCTGCTCACGCTCATACTGTTGCCAATCACGATCCACTACCGTAACTATGGCAACCTTTCACTCGCCGAGGCACTTGCCAACCCCAATGCAGCTTATATGGCCCGGCTCGAAGACGGAACCTCTTCTCCCTTGTTTTTGGCAACACGCTTACTTCTAGCGCCTCTTCTCGCGCTCTTCGTGCCAATGGGTGTTGTTTATTGGAGTTCCATGCGCCTGCCCTGGAAAATTCTCTGGGGGGTCGGAATGGCAGGGCTCACAGCTCTGGCTACTTTTTCCGGTGCGGCAATCGGGTTGTTTGATTTGGTGCTGGTGATCCCCTGGATGCTGTGGCTCGCTTCTCATCACCGGTCGGTGCAAACTGTACCTGAATTGCGTCGTCCCCGCTCGGCGATATCTAAGGGTTCTTTGCAGCGACGCGCTGGATTAGTCATAATTACTTTTGCCATCTTGTTTGCCGGTATCAAGTATTTCAGTTATTCGCGCCAGTCTCGCTATCAGCTTGCCAGTAACGAATATCCTCTGTGGACCACCGGATGGTCGGAGGATACCTACGGCATACCGCTGCCAGAATCAGTCGAGTACACAGTGTACATGATATGCAATTATTGGAGTCACGGATATGAAGGGCTTTCCCAATGTTTAGAACTGCCATTCGAATGGAGTTTCGGTTGTGGACATTCTCGACTCTTGACGAACTGCGTTGGATTGCTGGGTGCCGATCGCGACACGATCGAAGATCGCACCTATCCGTTGCGACTGCAAGCCATATCTGGGTACGACGCCTATGGCGTTTGGCATACGGCCTATCCTTGGTTAGCCTCTGATTTCACTTTTTGCGGCGCACTCTTATTTATGGGTTGGATGGGTTATCTGTTAGCGTTGGTCTGGAAGGACGCCGTATGCAAGTCCAACCCGTTCGCCATTGGGTTCCTAGCACAGCTCCTGATATTTTTCTATTACATCCCCGCCAACTGCGGTCGGCTCTCATTTCCCGAGGAAGCGGTTGCCTTTTGGGGAACGTTGTTGTTGTGGTTATTGACCCGAGAAAGATTCGCTCCTGTGCATCTTGCCTTACAACGAGGAGTTCTTCATGGCCAACGCTGACTTTCCACGGGTTGCAATTGTGTCGGTAAATCCAATATCTAGCGAGCAGTGCAATGGAATCTTGATGAGATCGCTCTTTCAGGGATGGCCCCGCGAGCGACTTGCTCAACTGTATTTTCCCACGCTTGACATTTGGAAGCCGGACACTGCTGTCTGCGCAGAATATCGTTCGATTCGTGCCTGGGGACGTGTCCATCGTCATTCTGAGGTATCCCTGAAGCAGGCTCAGGGCAGTCCGTCCGTCTCGCCGTTTCAAATTCTCGGTTCCAACGCAGTAGTGCGACGCGCCTTGACTTCCATCACGAGAAGTCGGCGATTGATGAGCTGGCTGCGCCCCTGCGCCGAACTTTGGAGTGCAAACTTCCCGCTCTGTCGAATCCTCGAACGTCAACTCAGTGAACTCCGCCCGGACTGTGTCTACGCTCTACTAGGAAATTATCACCTCACGAAATCAACTTACTTGGCTTGCTCGAGACTCAATCTCCCGCTGTTTTCGCATGTAACGGATGACTTTGTGACCGCGCAATATCGGGACATTCACTTTAGTTCAACGCTACAATCGCTTTCCGATCGCTGGTTTCGACGCGCGGTTGGCTATTCTCGCGGTCTGGCCGCCATTAGTCCAATTATGGCCGATGAATTTCAGAAACGATACGAAAAGCCGTGGTCATGGTTTACTACCGGAGTGGATCCCCAGGGATACAACCCCACGCCACGTCAGCCCGACGGCACG
>CALMBE010000785.1 GCA_937860165.1 uncultured Planctomycetaceae bacterium | reverse complement strand
TCAGCCCTAGCCGGACGGCCACGCCGTCCGGGATTTCACTCCGCATTCGCGGCCTCAAGGCGCTTCTTGTGCTCAGCAATGGGTGCAACATACTTCCGCTCTTGGTCGCTGGCTTCCAACACGTCCCACAACGGAAACTTCGTGTCGATCTCCTCATCGGCAAAGCTCAAGTCCAACTGCATGAGGACCTCCGCATACTCATCGATTACTTCCATCAGGTCGGAACCAATAATGGAATCATTGTTAAGCATCGGAAATGCCACAAAGACTTTTTTCCAGAGGTCAAAACATTCCTCGTAGAGCCGCTGCGATTCCGAGAGGTCGGCATCTTCCTTGAAGGCCCGTCGAGCGGCATAAGCCAATTCCCGCGCTCGCAAGGCATCGGCCGTTTGTTCAAAGTCGCACCGCACTTTCCAGAAATCGTAATTGGAAACTTGCCGATTGTTTTTGATTAAGAATATACGGTCATTATTCTCCGCGATTCGCTTGGAGAGCCGCGAGGCCTGCCCCGCTTTTTCAGGAAGGTCTGTGGCCACTCGGGCGGCAATCTCTTCGAGGGTCACTTCGAGCGAGGACAGCGACTCCTCAACGAGCTGGCGCTGTTGTTCGCTGCGGAGCGTCTCAGGAACGCTAAGTGCCGAGAGCGTCGATTTGGAAAGCTTGGCTTTCTTTTCGGCAAGAATCGATTCTCGAATACCGGTCGAGAGGCCATCGAATTCCGCTTGAAGTTTCTTCTGTACCAGTTCCCAGCGGGTGAGCTCCGCCAACTGGATGAGCGTTCCCCGCGAAGATCGCATCTCACGATTTCCATAATCGCGCCACAAGCTGGCACCACTCCGCCAGGCCAATCTGGCCTTTTCCTGGAATACCCCTTCTTCCTCGATGGCTTCGGCATAATTGATCTGCGACATCGCCGGGGCCGCGAAAAAAGTCGTGGGATTCTTTTGGCCGATGCTTTTCTTGTCGATGTCGACGACGGAAATCGATTCCTCGTACTGCCGCCGCGAGACGAGCCAATTGTCCCGTTGATCCGGGGGTGGAGGATTGCCATTGGTAAAGCTATTGTGAAAATCCTCATCCGCCTTAAAGAGCCGTCGATATTCGACATGCTCATCGGCGCGACCAATCTTGTTCCCGATGAACCAGCCGAGTTCCGAAATCAAGAGCGGGTTCTTGCGATTGTATTTGATCCCATCCTTGAGAAATTCGATCCCGCGGATGACATAACTGAACCGATCACGGACATCGTCCAATTCGACCGAGACGTTATAGGTGAGATTCCAGGCCTGATACTTCCAGAAAGAAATAAAGTACGGCTGCAACTTGGCCAATTGTTCGAGGGTCGCCTTGAAGTTGGTCCAATCTTCTTTTTTCTTAAACTCGTTGGCCTTGTTCCACAGCAGCGATACCGCGATGCCACGCAGCCCAAGGGTTGCCATCCGAATGGTTTCGCTAGCCGGATCGATTTCTCCCAGGTCGGCTTGACCGAGGTAATGCTCCTTGCGTAGCTGGGCTAACACCCCTCCTTCGCTTTCGAGGGTCGATGGCGCACCCAACTGCGAGAGCGGAATCAACAAACCCGCCAACAGCAGAATATACACGAGCTTACGGTAAAAGGATTTGTTCTCGTTCATCGGGCAACCTCGCGCGTCCGGAATAAGAAGTAACCCAATAGGGTCGCGCCCACCACATAGGCCAAGCACAAGCTCAAGTCCTGATACGTGCGATCCACGGGAACATCAAAACCGAATGCCGCATAGTCGACCGTGCTCAAGGAATTAAAGTCGGGCAAAATCTGGGCCAGGGTGAGCATAAATCGGGTGAAGACCCAATCCGTGCCTTGGATCAGCGTCGTGCCGAGCCCTTCTTCTAGCTTGGTCATGACGTTCTTCTGGGTAACCAGTCGGTACAGCGATTCGACCGGGCCGCCGCCATACTCAGCCCCCGTTGCCACACCCACAAAGAAGGGTCGGAAAAATCCGAGCACGATAAACGCCACCGTAAACAACACCGCCACCGGCCCACTCACCAAGGTGCTAGCCGTTACTCCCAAGGATATCACGATCACCATTTGCACCCAAATGCTGAGAAAAATCTTGAGATAATTCACCTGCGGCGAAGCCTCGGGGAGCCGCAGATAAAGGTCCGGCTGGGCAAAACCGTAGTATTGCCCCCGTTCGAGACACTGGATACGAATCTCGATTTTCCCCGTACTGGAGACCAAATCCTTGTACAAGTCGAGCTCATTATCTTTGGCATCCATTTGACTGCGCGGTATCGTGTACTCCCAAATCTTTGCATCTTGCGCTGAGAAGGCGGTTTCTTGGCTAGACACGCCCGTCTCCGGGTTGCGAAATTCAATCGAACCCGTAATCGCTTGGCCAATAACCCCTTTGTGAGTACGGAACACCCGCACGATCAGGCCGATTGGCAAACCGGGCACTTCGTCCGAATCGTCTTCCGGTTCGATGTTGAGGGATTCATCAATGTTGTCCATCGTCCAGATCGCGGTGGCTTGGGTTCCGCCGTCGATAAAGCTGCGATAGGTCCATTCGCTCCCCACGCTGATGCCACGCTCCTTGGGAACTCCTTGACGATCCAAAAAGGCGATTTTCCCATAACGAGGCACCCGAGCCCGCATGATTCCTTCGGCACCCGACACGACAAACTTGTCGCCCCGTTTCTCGATCGAGTGCGTGTGGGCGAAATTTGAAGCGGCGATACCCTTGCCATTGGAGTCCAGTTCCACGTCGTGCCGGTGAAATACGTCTCGACTCGTGCGGCCATCCTGACCGATGACATTTTCCTCGGCATCAAGGACGTTCACCAGACTTTTTGACTCGATTTCATGGGTGTGATCGAGCGACCGCACCACGAACACGTAGCTACACAACCCCATGATGGCCAGCAAGACCGTCCCGACGAACGTAAAACCCAGAATTCGACCCAGCACGATTTCACCGGCCCGCACTGGCTTGGTGACGATTGTGTAAATAGTCTTCGACTTGAAATCTCCTGGCAAACTGAACGCACTCAATATTAGGGCGATTCCCAGCACCAGGAAGGTGATTGCCGAGAGCACGAAGCTCACATAAAGTTTCGCGGGGTCTTGGCTATCCTTCTTGAGAAACCAACTCGCGAAAATCAGAATGACAAAAAACACCACCAGCGCGACTGCCACCCGCCGCCGCCAGGCCTCCTTAACCGCCAGCCCCGCCAAGGCCATGACTCGCCGGGGCGAGGTTTCCCACAGTTCCTTCACACCATTGGTGATCGTGCGGTAAACCAAGTCGCCCCCCCGCAGCAATCCTCGCCGACTCGCTGCGACGACATAGCCCAGGCACAAGCCAAACAAACCGAGCCCCAGGCCAATCAACAAAAAATGGGCGAGCGCACCCAGCGATCCCTGGGAGCCACTCCAGAGCCATTGCCAATAGGGAAGGATTTCGTTCTCGAGAACCATAACAGGATGAACTTAGCGATCTAAAATTAGGATGGGAACCAAGGCTTACGGGGTGTCGACTCGAAACACTGCCACCTACACGGGCGCTTTGGTGGACTGTTCGACTTGGGCACGACGACCGGGACGGGCTTCGCTGTCGCGGACAATCGACAGGAATAACTCCTCAAGGGTCGTGCTGGGATTGTCCATTTGCATCAGTTCCCCTTGATGCCGGGAGATCACCTCGCGGATCTCATTTTGACAATTGACCGTTAAATTCCGGGCCTGAATTTGGGTTACATCCGCCACTTTGAGCAGTGTATCCACGCGGCCCAACTCTTTGAGCTCGCCCTGATGCAGGATGGCAATCCGATCGCACACGTCCTGCACGTCGGCCAGCAGATGGCTGCACATGACCACCGTCTTGCCTTCTTCCTTGAGGCGGATGATCATGTCCTTCATCTCGCGCGTGCCGATGGGATCGAGGCCGCTGGTGGGCTCGTCGAGCAGGATCAATTCCGGATTGTTGATCAGTGCCTGTGCCAATCCAATCCGGCGGGTCATTCCCTTGGAATACTCTTGAAGTTGCCGCTTCCGAGCTTTGTCGAGACCGACCTGCTTGATGAGCGAATCGACCCGCTCGCGACGAACCTCGGCAGGCATGTCGAAAAGTTTGGCATAAAAGTCCAGTGTCTCTTCGGCATTAAGAAACCGGTAGAGGTAAGATTCCTCGGGGAGATACCCAATCCGCTCATTCTTGCTCACCTCGGTCGCGCGCTTGCCAAAGACCAGCGCTTCCCCCTCGGTCGGAAACAACAGACCCAAGATCAACTTGATCGTGGTGGTCTTTCCCGAGCCGTTGGGCCCCAAGAGGCCAAACACTTCGCCCCGGCGAATTTCCAGGTCCAGGGGTTTCAGGGCCCGCACCTTCTGCCGACCCCAAAAATCGCGGTACACTTTGCCAAGGGCCCGCGTTTGAATTACGATTTCGTCGCTCATTTTTAGATTTCGGATGTACGGTAGGAAAAGCAATAAATCCACAGTCGGCCCAGCTTGGACCGGAAACGATTTCGGCGGGGACCTCGATTAAGTGGGCTGCCTACATCGCCTCAAAGTAAACCGCCAGTATAAGTTACAGCCCGTGGAGGGGCAAGAGGCGTGTACCGATGCGGTGTCGAGCGAGCTTTCAGGATTCGATCAATTCACCTGATAAATCAGAGGGCGATACTTGGGTTCGGGAATGGGCTTCCCTTCGATACGTGCAGCTTCGAGCCAAGCTGCTTTGGCGAGTTCTACTTCGTGCAACGCTTGTTCGGCAGTCGCACCAAACGCGGAGCAAGACTTCAAGTCGGGGATATCGGCGATGTATCCCTCGTCTTCGTCACTGTAAAAGATACTGATGTGGAAATCTTTCATGGCGTGTCGTCCTCCAGTGTTAGATTATACTCTTCAACCAGCTTGAGGAACTGCCGAATCTGATAGGGCTTAGCCTGCCCCCGAACTTCCTGCAAATTCACGAGCTCGGGGACATCCCGATGGGTGAAGATATGCTGGCTACCGTTGACCCGTGACAATGAAAAGCCAAACACCTCGACCAGCCGACGGATATCGGCAAAGCGGATATTCTTCGATCCGGAGAGAATTTGCTGTAAGGTTTTTCGTGGATTCATGTTCATTTCTGCGATTCGATCTGTAATCGAATGCCCCACTCCAGCCAGTCATTCCCGCGTAGGCGGGAAACCAGAATTATCTCCAGTCCAGATAATTTTCATCCCACTTGTAAACTTGCTTTGTCAGACTTCTATGGCGGGAGCCTCGTCTAGCAAATCGAATCTCTCGACTGTGCTATTTCCTTAATTTCAATAATGGCACCCAATCTCCTGGTGCGCGTTCGTAATGCCAAAACTGCCAACCATTCGTCGCACGCCCATCGCGTATGGCTGCACCCGCAGCCGACGGCGTCTTGTAAATCACTCCGTCGTAACGAATCTGTCCATCCTTGCGCAAAATAGCCCGATAAAGTTTGCCCTTGTATCGTACTCGCAAACGCATTCGGTCTCGTACATACTTGGCCAATGGTATCGACTCGTCTTCAACCCGCTTTACGACTTTGACAGGCTTACGTTTTCGTCCTGGCATCAAGGCATATTCTTTCTCGCGATGCCTCTCCCGTATGTCCTTCACGAGCTTTCGCCTCAGATTTTCAGCTTTTACGAAGCGACCACCTGTTTTGTTGCCCTCCGGTCGCAGTACTCTCAATAGCAATGATTCAAGCTCTTTGATTGCATTTAGATCGATAGTAATGTATAGGCTGAGCGTGTCCCACTTGTCGCGATGGCCGTCCTTCAAGTGTTGCTTGAGTCGCGAGCGCAGGTTACCAGCCAGACCTACATAATAGAGTTCGCTATTGCGGTAGAGTGCATAAATACCATGCCGATCTTTGGTGTATTCACGGAATATGTCCTGATACTCTTCCAGTACACCGCGGGAAACGTTTTCCAAGAACTGACAGACGAGGGGCGTGGTACGGGCCATGGTTTTTCTGGAGTCCCTCGATTGTATGGCAACTTGGCGGGTGCAGTACTTGTCGATGTACCAGTGAAGTTACAAATACCTATTTTTTGTGATTCGATCTAATGATATACTGTGCGCGGCCTCCAGTGACATTTTCGGACGACGGCGTAACTGATTGC
>CALMBE010000784.1 GCA_937860165.1 uncultured Planctomycetaceae bacterium | reverse complement strand
ACCTACGAGCGGACGGGCGGGGCCGAGGCGAACACGTTGCTCGATACGGGCATGCCCGTGATCATCGTCACGATGCGGGGCGCCCAGAGCGGCGACATCCGAAAGATCGCCCTGATGCGGGTCGAGCACGACGACGAGTACGCCCTCGTCGCGTCGTTCGGCGGGTCCCCGAAGCATCCGGTCTGGTACTGGAACCTGCTCGCCTACCCAGATGAGGTGATCGTGCAGGATGGACCCGAGCCGTTCCGCGCCACCATCCGCCAGCTCGAGGGTGACGAGCGCTCGCTCTGGTGGGACCGCTCGGTGGCCGCCTACCCGCCCTACGCCGAGTACCAGGAGCGGACGGACCGCGTGATCCCGGTCATCCTCGCCTCCCGCGCCTGACAGGCCCTCAGACGCACGGCTGGAACTGCCGCTGCAAGACGCGATGCCACTTGTTGGACGACATGCTGGGCACGAACGCGGCGAGGAGATTCCCCACTCTGCATGGCCATGAGGAAGATCTCTTTTTCAAAATCACCTTCTTCGGCTTCGATACTCTCTTCTTCGGCGATCCGCTCGAGGATGAAGTGCTCCTTTAAGCTGCGCGCAGTCGAAGCGGCACTGTTCTGACGGAGCACGTTCTCACGGGCCCGCAGCTCGGCTTCGCTAAACCCTGCCCGACGAAGCTCCATCACAGATCGCTCCAATTCACGAGCGCTCTGCCGCTTGAGCAATCCCGGGGGCAATTCCCAATCTGCCGACTTGGTCAACAGGGCTGAAATCTGCGTGCGGATTTTTTGTTGTTGTTCATACTCCAACTGTCGCTGCAAATTGGCTTTGATTGCATCGCGGAGCTCACCTTCGGATTGAAAACTTCCCATTTCCTCGAGAAATTCTTCCGTCAGCTCGGGTAGTTTGAGTTTCTTGACTTCGAGGACTTCAAACTCGACCGAAATCTTCTCGCCCCGTAGAGATTCATTGGGGGCACCTTGCATCAACTGCAGTTCGGCTGTGCGGCGGTCTCCAGTTTTAACTCCTTCCATCAGTTTCGCAAAGCCAGCGATTTCGCCGTCATGGAAACTGAGCTTCTCTCGAATCCGCAGCACGACTTCTTTTTCGCTCTCGAGTTGCGTGCCACCATGGCTGGAAGTGATATTTGTCGTGACATAATCACCCACGGCAGCAGTCCCCTCGAAGGGGACAAGCTGGCCAAAGCGAGTCAACATTTTCTCTAAGTGCTGATCGATATCGGCCTTTTCGAATTCACGCACGGGCCGTTCAAGCTTGATCCCTTTCCACTTGGGCATATCGAATTCCGGTCGGACTTCGATATCGAACTCGAACGTCATCGGGCCTTCCGCGGGAATTTCGATCGCATCGAGGTTGAGATCAGGCTCGCTGATGGCCGTGAAGGATTGTTGCTCGCTGATTTGACTCAAACTGTCGAGTAGGAGCGAACCCTTGATCTGTTCACCCACTTCCTTCTTAAACTTCGTCTCGACAATTTTTCGGGGTGCTCGACCAATTCGGAAACCTGGCACATTGGCGCCGGGCATAAGCTCGCTGTAGGCATTGTCGAGATATCGGTCGATGTCCCCGCGGGAGACTGTGACCGTCACATGCCGCTCGCAGGCACTGGGCGCTGCTACTTGGACCTGGAGGTCGAGCAGTTTTTCTTGCTCCTCGGGCTCGGAGGTGGTAAGAGTTTCTGTTCCAGTCGCTTCCAAATCTTCTTCTGCCATGAACCTGTAACCTACGAATAATGGTTGTACGGGCAATCAATACGATCGCATCCGGCTGACTCTCGGTCGACATCGAAGGCGGCCTGCAAAAGTACCGCCCGGCGGAACCTCTCAAAAAACGAAGGGCCCGCGACTTACCATTTTCCCAACCATCGGGTAGGGGAAATCTGGGGCGGGCTCCCTGCAAGTACCTTCAAAGAGCGGGTGATCGGGATCGAACCGACGACAACAACGTTGGCAACGTTGTGCTCTACCAACTGAGCTACACCCGCAACATGAGCGTGCCTGCCACCGATTCCAGAGGCCGCAATCTCAGGCAAACAATCCCCAAATTATAGGCCTGTCCTACCCCTACGCAAGGGGACTTGTCGGCCACCCCCACTTTCTCTGCCCGAGAATCCCTGGTTTTGTCCGACCTCGGGGAATCCAGGTCTAGGAGTGCGCGGGTGAAATAGCTCGCGCGGCAATAGCCGAGCCTGCAATGTGGTCCCAGTCGTAGGATGCCCGATCCCCGGCATCGCTTGCCAGAATGTTTGCGGACCAGCGACCCGCGGCTCTACAGCGGCACACATTCCTGCTAATATCTTTGAACAATTTCGAGCTTATCTGCGGATCACCTGTTGGGCACTCTTTGGAACTTTTCCATGCTTCTGTTCAAGAAAAAATTCTTGCCTGCCATCCGCAGCCGCGAAAAAAAGCAGACCATTCGGCTGTGGAAATATCGCATGATGC
>CALMBE010000783.1 GCA_937860165.1 uncultured Planctomycetaceae bacterium | reverse complement strand
GCTGCCGCAACTCACATTCTCGGATTGGAATAAGACTGGCCGAGAATTAACCCAGTAGGATTCCTCGCTTCGCAACTCACTTTGTCAGCTCCCACAATTGGACAACGGGTGACAACCTACAACATGTTGACAACGTTTGTAACACTGGCAGTCGTGCTCTTGGCCTACTCTAACGGGGCTAACGATAATTTCAAAGGAGTTGCTACCTTATTCGGTAGTAACACGACGAATTACTCGCGTGCTCTCGCATGGGCGACGGTGACGACCCTCCTCGGTTCGTTCATGGCTGTCCTGTTAGCAGGTGAACTACTTAAGAGCTTTAGCGGCAAGGGCTTAGTCGATGATGCCCTCGTCGCAAATGCGGATTACACGGCTGCCGTGGCACTTGGTGCTGGTTTGGCCGTGTTACTTGCCACACGCCTCGGCATGCCTGTTTCAACAACCCATAGCTTGCTTGGGGCACTTGTGGGTGCTGGCTTGGCGGCGAATTCATCTATCCGGCTGGACCGTTTGGGAGGCAACTTCTTTCTGCCCCTAGTCCTGAGCCCGCTCTTGGCTGTATTGGCGTCAATCATTGCTTATCCAGTTTTCCGATTAGCTCGGCAGAGGCTGGGGATCTCTGCCGAAACATGCCTCTGCGCGGGGAATCGGGTCCTGGAAACTATTCCCTCGTCCGACCAATGCATCGCCATGGAACGAGCAGCATTCTTAACAGTTCAGATCGGTGATCGAGTGACCTGCCAAAATATCTACCGCGGAGAAGTCTGGGGTTACGAAGTCAAATCCATCTTGGATGGATTGCATTTTCTCTCAGCGGGTGCTGTGAGTTTCGCCCGGGGTCTTAACGACACCCCCAAGATCGCTTCGCTATTACTGATACTACCCCTGTTCAATGGTCTCGCCGGAATGGCGATTGTTGGCCTGGCAATTGCCTTGGGCGGCATTCTCAATGCACGTCGCGTTGCGGATACGATGAGTCAGCGCATTACTCCCATGAATCCGGGCCAAGGCTTCACAAGCAATCTTGTGACAAGTGCAATCGTCATTGGTGCCAGCCGCTTGGGTATGCCAGTTTCTACGACGCATGTAAGCTGCGGAGGACTATTCGGCATCGGAATCATCACCGGCGAAGGACGTTGGAACACAGTCCTGAAGATCCTGGGAGCCTGGGTGACAACGCTGCCGTTGGGAGGCGCATTAGGGGCGGGAAGCTACACGATTATCACTGGACTGTAACCGTTCACGGGTCGGGAGCCTACAAAACAAGGGGTATTTGGTTCCTTGACCGAAATCTAGTGCTGCAAATTCAGGTGGCAAGGCGAGCAGTCATCGGGCCGTACACGGATAGCACGCAAGGACTTCGGAAATATCCGTATTGACTGTTCAGGTACCGGTTAGGTTATGCGCGACCCGTGAACGGTTACGGATGCAGGACTTGTTACGAGTCGATTTGATAACCGTTTCCACCCCTCGAAATTCACGAAGAATCAAATAACAAGAGCTAGTAAGGTGTCGATCACCTACTAGCTCTTGCTTTTGGAATCAAGGTCATCGGTAATTAGAAAGCGGCGGCAGCGGAGAAACCACCGGCGAAGACCGTAACCGATTTAGTGTGGCTCACGGTAACCGTATGGTGGCCGTAGCCTATCTCTTTCGTGTGTGTGACCGACTTGCCAGCGACCGAGAGATTGGCTCCCCCGGCAAAATGCTGCCCGGCTGCAAAGTAGACATTCACGCTACCAGCCCCTGCGCCCGGGCCGCCCACATGGGCGAACGAACCACCTGCCGCGATGGCAATGGAATTAGGGTGATAGCCATGGCCGCGAACCAAGCTGGCTTCGCTATCGGAAACAAGGGTTGCTCCACTGAGGCCCAGGGCCGACAGGGTGGCAGAACTCATGACTCCGTCAGCAGCTTGGGCAGCGGACGAAGCAGCCAGCAGCAAAGCCACGGCGAACATCGACAAAACTTTCTTCATGGTGTGACTCCTAGTAGGAAGTGCGAGGAAACACGCGGGGCGAGGCACGCCTCACAACTGATACAATCCGCATATCTCTACTCAAACCACCCAACGCCCTAACGTCAAGATAAAATCGCCTGGAAAAGCCATTAACAGGTGAAAAAACCGGCACCCCTGCAGGGGGGGATAGCCCCAAGTTGGCTAGAAATCCCCAGAAAGCTTCGTTTCTGAGAGGTCGCTAGTCTCGATTCCTTCCGAGAGGAAAGAAACCTGATCGACAGTCTGGCAGTGCCAGAAAATGATTCGCGACTCGTTGCATTCCTAACAACCACTACCACTGACGCCATTTCAAGAAACTTTTTTCGCTGCCTACACACTATTTATTGAAGCACTGTTGACCCTAATTAGGGTGAAGGCTGTGAGTGCAAAGAGCACCCACTGCATGGTCGCTGAAAACCTCCAAACTGTTTGCGAGCCATGCCGTACCTTCCATCCTTTTCCACTTGGAGTTCTCAGCTATGAAAAAAAGTATTTTGTGTGGAGCTTGTCTGGCAGTCCTGGCCGCGGGAAGTCTTTCTCAGGCCGCAGAGGGACTCATCCCATCGAAAACCCTCAATGCACTCGGCCTGGGCGGCGCGACGGTAGTCTCAGACACGGTCGCCGCTGAAGTTCGAGGCATGGGCTATGCCCCCAGTCCTTCGGTTTCCATTGCCGCAGGGGGTTCGTTCGCTGTCATCGGCGATAAGCACGGTCACCACGGTGGCGCCGCCGCCGGAACGGTCAACGTCTACTTCGCCAAGGGTCAATACGCTGCTTCAGGTGCCAACTTCTCGGAAGCCGGCCTGATCAAAGTCCACAGCGAAGTCGTTACCATCGATGGAATTACCAAGTCGGTAACCACGACCAAATCGACCCGCGTGTATGCAGGTGGTTTTTCCTCGGCAATGTCGTTCTAGTCGCCGCTAGGGCCCTTGGGCCGGTCAACTAGCTGCTGTTACAACTCGGAACAGCTGACAGAATTGAAAAGAAAACGGCCCTGACTTCCATGAGGCAGTCAGGGCCGTTGATGTTTTAACAGGAAACGACAACTCTCGAACTCAAGATCACCAAGTGAAGCCCGTTCCGATGGTTAAACCGATCAAGTCCAACGAAAGGCCATCGGCAGCGGCAAAGGCTTGGCCTTGAGAAAATGGAGCTGGACTGGGTCCGCCGAAACCGGCAAACGAGGTCGCGACCGTCGTGCCTTCCTCGGCGCTCCAATACTGGTATTCGGCTGCGATCCGGAAGAATGCGTCCGCCGGGAAGCACGCTACCCGGTAGTCGACTTGCAAACCAAGTTGCCCTTCGACGATGAACAGGGCGTCGTTGACCAACGTCACCGCGCCATTGTAGGACCCCGCCGTGGCACCCGTGGTGATTTCGATGGTGTCTGTCTCGACACTATTTGAGATCGGGCCCCAGACCACTGATCCGCGCGTTCCGTAGAACAAGTGCAGGCACGAGTTGCAGAAGAACGGTCGGCGACCCTGCCACGATCCCGTGATACCTGTGCCATGAGCACTGCGATTCGAGCGGGCATTGCCGCTGATAACTCCCAAGCCCCCCGCCCCGTTGTTGACTTGGCCATCGACGCTCAACGCATTGTCGTGCAAAATCGAGGCATAGCGGGTTCCGAACGAGACCGTGTTTTTCGTGTCGTAGCAGCAGAAGCTCCGAGTCAGTTCGAGGTCAATCGTATAAGCTTCAAATCGATTGTGGATAAAGTAACCAAAATCGGGGGTAGGTCCGGGGGGAGTAAAGGTAAAGGGATCGAAGGCCGCTTCGGCAGCCTGCATGTGCCAGTAACGCCCCACGACTCCCCAGCAGCCATATTGAGCGCCTAACCACAACCGCGGTGCGACATAGAAGTCATCGATCGCGATATCTTCGCTTCCAAATGTCTCATTGACGTCCACGGCAGGAAACTGATCTTGGATCTGGTAGCTGACAAAACCCGTGTTCAGATTTGGACCAAAGAAGGTTGCCTCGACACCTGCCAACCAGTAGCAAGGAGGTCCACAGCAGGCATTGCAGCAGGCTCCGTTGCAGCATCCATTTCCATTGCAGCACTGCGAAGAACAGCAGTCTGACCCCATGGACGCTGCTGGACCACAACCATACCCCGGGTCACAACTCAGTGCGGCATCGCATCCCGGATCACAGCCCAAGGCTGCTTTGCATCCTGGATCGCAACAATCCACATAAGAGCTTAAATCCGTCAGTGCAGCCTCCGAGGTGGATTCCTTTTTTTCCACCAGATAATCCGACTGTTCCAGCGGGGTTTTCAAGGCGACTTTCTCGATGCCACTAGGATTTAGCGTACCCATTCTTAAATCCACCAAATTACCCGCAGCGTAGCGTTCGTTACCGGCGGGATTCCTAGTTGCGGTGGGTTGCTGAACACTTACTATCCCGCCTGCGGAAGTTGGGGCCGCCTGAGGAGCAGAGCGCGCTGTATTTACAGTTGTCCCGCTCACTTCTGATTCGACCGGCGGTAGCGTTAGCAACGGAACACTCGCTGGTAAACCACCGAATTGCCCGGCAACAAGCTGCGAAATCAAGACGTTTGCTATCAGGCCCAATACCGCAGGGGATGCAACTAATAATTTCAAGTGCGTTTTACCCGTACTCATGCTTATGCCTTTGCTAATCGTGACTTAGGGATCGGGCTGCTGATGCCCGGCACTATGCTCTTTGGGACATTCGAACCGCCGTCAACTGTAGGATTACCGGCGTGACTGATAGCATCCGATCTACAGGAGCTACCGTCACGACTCTTATGGCATGATCGACCCTGATAGAAGTCAATTCACACAAATCTAATCGTGGCACGAACTATTGGAATAACCGTCAAATTTTGACTGATTGTTACTTCCCCTGCGAAAACCATGTTTTCGGGGATTTAGTGCTGTAAAAGTTTACCTAGCCGTTCCAATAGGACCTCGGATTCTATTCCTCTGGAAGCTCAGCAGGTCACGATGAAGTTCCGAGCGATGGGGGCCGATCAACGCTATAAGCTGCACCAACCTGCACAAGCGACAGAACTAGCACTACTAGCATGAATGGCGAATCCGAGCTTTCGTTGTAACTATCACAACCCCAATGAATCCCTGCCATTAACAAACGAACTAACAGCTCACTTCGCAGCTAACCCCTTGATGGATCGCAGACATACCAAGCGTAGTCTTCCGAAGGTCGAGAGTCGCCACTATGAAAACCCTTAGCGTGAAAAACAAACGGATGGCTCGAATGTGGCGCACGAGCAATTCCTGGATCTACTTGTTGGTTCTCTCTGTTTGCACAGCATCGTTTTTCCAATTCCCGGCATTTTCTCAACAACAATCCGCGGAACCAAGCGGCGGATTGCTCGGCCCCCTGCACTGGGAGAATCCCGCACCGGGCGAGAGCAGCCGGGTCGTCCCCCGACCTGCGGATCAACTTCCCAATTCAAACACCGATGGGGTTGTCGGGCCCATGGGCTGGGAACGACACTCCGAAAACGCTCAAGCACTCTCGAAGTCAACGGTCAAAGCCGTGGATAGGTACAATCTGATCGGACCTTTCTTTTGGGAGAACCCAAACAGTCACTCCGCGGTTCAACGCTTTACACAGAATGCCGACCAGCAGTCTCTCCCCAGCACGAATCGCTTTGGCCAAGACATCGGGTTGATGGGCCCACTCCACTGGCAAAATGCACCTGGGAATTTGCGACAATTGCCGGAACCTGCCCAGGAACCTATTTATGGGGATTTCTCGGATCAACGTTGGGCCCAGGCAAACCCCAATGCCGTGAATCTGATGCAGGGAGAAGAACTTGCGAATCCCCCCGAACAGGCATCTCAGAGTGTCGTGCCAATTCCAGCCGATGCCTCTGATCAGGCCGGTTCAAATCCAGCGATACCACCGGTCCCACCTTTACCTGAAAGCCTCGGTCCTGGCACCCCTCTAGGTCCGAGCGATGTCGCCAACTCCAATTCCTTGGAAGGCGCCGAGAAGCTGGGTGATGAACCCCCTCCCACGAATCGCCTTCAATTTCTCCGCGCAAGTACCGTCCTGTTGGAACCAGGCGAAATGCAATATGACATCGGCTTTTCCTACCAAATTGCCGAGAGCGACCTGACAGTGGTCGACAGCATGAGCAACTTGGTCGAGGCCGAGTTCAAGCAACGCCAGTTGGTCATGCCCTTGGAAATCCGGTTCGGGCTCACCCGACGAGCACAGTTTTTCATCGGGGCTCCCTTTGGGTGGTCTCAGACCGACTTTTCATCGTTCGGATTCGATGAACGTGACAACGATGGCGGCGTCGGCGATGTTACCACCGGAATCTCCTTTTTAGTCCGCGATGGACAAGGCCGCTGCACCGATACCATCTTCACCGTGGCGGGTACTTTCCCCTCCGGGGGCAACCCGTTTGCCGATGCCTTGCTGACGACCGTCGCTCCCGCCTTGGGGCAAGGCTTTTATGGCCTTTCGACCGACTTGCTCTGGATCGATACCTTTGACCCCGTCGTGGTTTTCTATGGGCTCGGTTGGCGACATCAATTCGGCAGGGATTACTTTGCCCAACACATCCAGCCGGGTGAAGAGCTCCGCGGACAACTAGGCGTGGGTTTTGCTTTGAATCCCAATGTGACCTTGAGCACTCGCTTTAATGTCTCTTACTTCACCGACACACGCATCGACCACATGAACTTCGATGGCACGTTTGCCGAGCCCATGTCACTTCGATTCGCGGCTACGATTGCCAACTGTGGCCGACTCATCGAGCCATTTGCTGAGATTGGTGTTACCGATGACGCCCCCGACGGTCGTTTCGGAATCACCTGGACTTATTAATGACACTTTGGGGAAACCCTATGAAGACGAGCTTCTTGGCAACACGCCGTCTGCATTGGTCTTCAATGTCGTTCACATTAGTGGCGATTTTTGTTGCTTTCCGTGTGCTGTGCGCGGATACACTCTGGGGAGCCCCCCCCGTTCGTGACGATCGCCACATTGCATCGCGTTATGTTTGGAGTTGGCAGCAACTAAAAGAACGAAACGTCGTCATGCAGCAGCGGGACTATTCCTGTGGTGCAGCAGCACTCGCAACCGTTCTCAAGTATCACCTTGGTGACTCTGTCACCGAGGATCAAGTCCTCGGCGTACTCGACCATTTACTGACGTTGGAAGAAGTCCGCGACCGCATCGAGAACGGCCTCGCCATGAGCGATTTACGCAAGGCCGCCGTGAAGATGGGCTATCAAGCGGCGGTTGCCAAGTTATCGGTGAGCAAGCTCCTGGAATCGAAAACGCCGCTAGTGGTAGGCATTACTGAGAAAGAATTCAAACATTTCGTGGTGTATCGCGGCACCGATCACTTCTACGTTTACCTGGCGGACCCAATTCGAGGGAATCTAAGGATTCGCATCAACGAATTTGCCGAGCAGTGGCAGAAAAATCTCGCACTGGCCGTTGTCAAGCCCGACGAAGAAGTCCGCACCACGTCGCCCCTCAAGGTGAGTGGACGCGATATTTGCCTCGGAGTAACCAACGAACAGTTCCTCAGCACGGTCCCCAGTCGCGGCACGATTTATCGAGGTTCTCAAGGCAGATAAACTACGCCCGGCAGGATTCGAACCTGCGACCGATTCAGCACTTCTTTTCCAAGATTCTGCAAACTCTAACAAAACTCGGCAGATGCTTTTTCAATTCTCCAGGATTCAATTTCCCCAGCACTGCAAATGATCGCTTCCCCTTGGAATAGCTGTTTGAGCAGTTTCGAGTGGCGCGAACTAAGGCCTCCTGAATTTGATGCCGATCGCGGCCTTCGAGTTCATTTGTAGCAGGTAATGCATTCTCTTGAAGTTCGTGACCGTAATGTTCCCTGAGCGAAAGCCTATCTGCGACGATCCAGGTTTCCATGCAAGTGGTCATAAAGAGCACTTGCTCATCGGAAGTGTCTAATGGCTGTTCCCAGTCGTCACGATTACTTAGGTGTAACCAAGTAGCCTCGATGTCGCTCAATGGGTCTTCGCTATCGACAAGTAGGGCAACAAAGCCCTCCGATCTAGTTCGACATGCTGTCTGGAAGTCATCAAACGCATCATTTCGACTTCCACAAGCCACCAGCTTGGGGGATCGTCCCGCTAAACCGCATTTATCGAGAAGTCCTCGAAATCCTTCTCGGCAACGACTGCGCAATTCTTTCGAACTACCTCCACCTTCGATGTAGATCGTAACACTCACCAGCGATTTCCTCCTAGCTCGCCCTTCGACCACAATTGGCCAAGGCGATACTTTTCCAGCCAGGGGGCCAATTCTCGGGGGTCTAGCCGCTTCATCGTGGTCTGGCCGTCGTGTTTCTCGCACACTACGACAGCGCCCGGATGGTCCGAGAGAGCATCAACAAGCACGTCTGAGTGAGTAGTCACGACCAACTGAGTCCGAGTCGAGGCCTCAATCAGGAGGTCGGCGACCTTCGGCAGAATATCGGGATGAAGTCCGATCTCTGGCTCTTCGATGCCAATAAATGGAGGAGGATCGGGGTCACATAGGATCGCCAGCAAGCAGAGAAATCGCACACTGCCTTCTGACAATCGTGTTGCAGGGATCACAAATTCACCTTCATTGAAAAATACCTGAACTGTGCCACCTTCAATGCTTACATCAAAATCCGTAAGGCCTTCATAGAGATTGATGAAAGCTGAAAGTAGTGCTTTCTTAGTTTGGGGAGAACGGCGAATGCGATTCAAGAACATGACTAAATTCGTAAAGTCCTCCTTGAGTTGCTCATTGGGCAAATCGGGCTGCTGGGGCATACGAAACGGCGAGTTTCGATTGCCAAAGTTCCACTCTCGATACAGGCGGAGTCGCTCATACTTTTCCGCTAAATAGGAAAGTTCCGGATAAGCAATCGGATCTCTCAAAAAGGATAGGGCTGTCTGTTCACGCCCGTGCTTTGCAGCCTGAATTGTTCTACTTTCGCCACCTGCACGATTCACAACCGGATTCCCACCTTGACTGCGATAGTAAAAATATGTGTCCTCTTCACCTTCATTAGGCAAACTGTTTTCGATTCTTTCGTCAGTAATTTGCAGTTGTTGATTCTCTTGTCGCAACGCTAACAGATGCCTAAGTGGCTGTTGGCCCGAAGGATTATCCAGTATTGTTTCGACTGTGCCCGTATCTAAGGGTCTTCCTTTCCAAATCCACTCTCTAATTCCTCCGCCTCTGGCGATGACGGACTTCAATTCTAATGGAGAGTTGATTTCATACCGAGTACTCCTTAAGAGCGCGATCGCCTCTAGTAAATTTGACTTTCCCGAACCGTTCGGACCGATAAGGACATTGAGATTCTCCAATGGCAAGGTTGGATTCTCGGGTCCAAACGAAAGAAGGTTTCTTATCGTGATTGATTCAAATAATTTCATGATCTCCGAGCATTTTTTTCTCGAATCCTGTAGTGCGTTTCGCAAATTGCAATTAATAAACTACGCCCGGCAGGATTCGAACCTGCGACCGACGGATTAGAAATCCGTTGCTCTATCCAGCTGAGCTACGGGCGCGTGTTGTTATTTTAGCTGAAATTCCATGTTTCGACAGCCCGGGAAGTAACGGGCTGGGTGGGGGTGTTACCTAAAGTGTTACCTAAAACGCTCCACAACTCCGCCGCACTCGCTTCCGCCCCCTGATTGGCATAGTAAGTCAGCGTTGTCGAGATACTCGCATGTCGCATCAATTGTTTCAATAGCTGGTAGTTTACCCGCCGTGACCAACGAAAACCGAACGATCTTCGCAAGTCGTGTGCGGATGCGAATTTGCCCCGCTCTTGGTCCACAACAACCATAGCTTGCTTGCCGATGGCCGTGATAACTTTGCTAACCTTACGCACGTCCCGGGGAACCGCAAACACGTAGCCGCTCGAGCGCTGCAGTGGTTCCAAGAGTTGCACGGCTTCCGGTGCCAGAGGGACCAGCTCAACCTTGCCCGACTTCTGAGAATCCGCATCGAACGCTAGAACGCTTTTCTTGCCATTCAGAATCACGCTAGGGCTTCCCGGCTTTCGTTCCCATCGCATCGCAAGGGCCTCACCTAGCCGCAATCCTGACGCCCACAATCCCTGTAGCAGCAACCGCCAGGACTCCGCCGCAACTTCTCCTACGACTTTGGGGACAACTTCTAGCATCCGGTCAAATTCTTCTCCGGTGATTGGCCGCCCCTTCATGCGAGTTGCCCCACTGGCTTTCTTTGGCATATCGAACGTCGGAAGCTTTGAGAGCAAACCTTGTCGGTGCGCCCATCGTGCTACGGCTTTCAGGTGCCGCAGGTGCTTTGCCACGCTCGCCTCTGTGCGTTGTACGATTCGCTTGGTCTGTTTCTTGCCAATTCCTCTGGTGATCGTGTACGGCTTCCGTAGCTCATTGGCGAACATCGCAACCCGTGCCGTGGTCAGGTCTGCCAAGTAGGTCGGATTGGTGAGCCGCTCAAGC
>CALMBE010000782.1 GCA_937860165.1 uncultured Planctomycetaceae bacterium | reverse complement strand
GACCCCATAAAGCATCACCCCGGCGGTGCCAGCCCCGTAGACGGCATACTTGAGGGCGGCTTCGCTACTGCGTTGACGGCCTTTGACAACGCCGGCCAACACATAGGAGGGAACGCTGGCCATTTCGATTCCCATGAACAGCATCATCAAGTGATTCGACGAGGCCATAATGCACATCCCGAGTGTCGACCCCAGCACGAGCGTGTAATAGTCTTGTCCATCTTTGGCGTCGGCGATGCCAGTTAAGCGGGAGAGAACAATAAAAAGCACGACAAACACCAGGAGGAATACCCGGATGAATGCGGTCAGGGAGTCGTAGACCAACATGCCGGTGAAGATTTCTTGGCGTCCGAGCGATCCCCACGAGGCGATACCATCGGTAGGGAGCGCAAACCAAAGTGCCGTCAGCGAACCCACCAGGGCAATCAAGAAGGAAGGAATGGCCTCGCCACCCTTGAACACGCGCACCAGCAACAAGAGGACAATCGTCATGCAGAGTGCCAGTTCCGGACGGAACAAGGGCAGGCTAGCGTCGAGCGTGTTGCCCAGGAGCGAATCTACGATTTGTTGTAAGGAAACTAGATGCACGACGATTAATTCGGGTTAAGGGCAATTCAGGTAAAGGGAAACTGCTGAACGAAGTAATGCAGACAATCAGAAAATGTCCTTGAGCGCTACTTGGCCTTCTTCGCCGCCGCGGGGGTTGACGGCAGTGGCACGCGCGTCGTGTTCCTGTGTCCAGACGGCGAGTCGATCGACTTGGCGATCAATCGAGGGTTGCATGTAATTAAGCATCGCGGTGGGATAGATGCCAAACACAATGGCAAAAGCCAACAGGGGTACACCGATTGCCAGTTCGCGCATCGTCATGGGGGTGAGGGCTTCACCGTGGGGCCCCTTGTACTCAGCCCCCAGATAGACGCGCTGGATGGCCCACAGAATGTAGCCCGCGGTCAGAATCACAACCCCAGCGGATACGACCGCCAGCAGCGGGCTGTACTTAAAGGCGGAGAAGACGACAAATACTTCTCCGATAAATCCACACAGGCCGGGAAGTCCCAGCCCGGCGAAAAAGATTCCGATCGCTAGCCCACTGTAGACGGGCATTTTGGCAAAGAGCCCCCCGAACTGGTCGAGGTTGCGATGATGCACGCGGTCATAAATCACACCGACCATAAAGAACATGCCAGCCGAACTGATGCCGTGGGCGATCATCTGAAACATGGCCCCGTTGGTGCCCATTTTCCAATAATCGGTGACGTAACCCGTGTCAGCGTAAGCGCTCCAGACCCCCATCCCCAGCACGACATAGCCCATGTGGCTCACCGAACTGTAGGCGACCATTCGCTTAAAGTCCTTCTGGGCGAGAGCGGCAAACGCTCCGTAAACCATGCTCAGCACGCCGACAAAACAGACGAAGTAGGCGAGGTCGTAACCGGCACCGGGACAGATGGGGTAACAAATTCGCAGGATGCCATAGCCCCCCATTTTGAGCAACACGCCGGCCAGGATCATCGAGATCGGCGTCGGGGCTTCGACGTGGGCATCGGGGAGCCACGTATGCAGGGGCACGCTCGGCACCTTGATCACGAAGCCGATAAAGAGCAGCAAGAACGCCCACCACTGGATGCTTTTTCCCCAGAGGACTTCGCTGTCAAAGAGATCGGTATGCTGCCCCATTTGTTGCAGGGCCAGAATGTTGAATGTGTGAAGTTGTTTGCGTTGCGCCAGATCGGTTTCCTTGGTGATCTCGGCATACTTGCGGGCCAACGTGTTATCGCCAGCGGCCCATTTCGCCAGGGCCGCCTCGGCAGTTTCGCCTTCCGTAGTTTGCAGAATTCCGGCTTCGGCTAATTGCGGAGCGGAAAGTCGCGTGAGGTCGCTGTTGAAGTAGAGCATCAGGATCGCGATCAACATGAGCACGCTTCCCACGAGCGTATAGAGAAAAAACTTGATCGCGGCATATTCGCGTCGCGGGCCACCCCACACGCCAATGAGAAAATACATCGGCAGCAGCATGACTTCCCAGAACACGTAGAACAGGAAGAAATCCAGGGCCAGGAACACGCCCAACATGCCCGTTTCGAGTAGCAGGAACAAGATGCAATAGGCTTTCACATGCTTATTGATTGGCCAACTAGCCCCCATGGCCAGCACGGAGAGAAACGCGGTTAGCACAACCAGGGGGAAGCTAATGCCATCGATGGCCATGAAGTATTGGATGCCGAAGGAAGGAATCCAATCCAGGTTGAACATATTTTGCATTTCCGCCACGCCCGGCTCGAACGCGATGGGGGCCCCTTCGCGGAAGAAACCAAGGGTGAGCAGGAACACCACGATGGTGATCGCTAAGCTGATCAGTTTGTACGAATCATCAGTCAGCCGAGGGAGCAGACTGATCACCAAGGCCCCCAATGCCGGGAGGAAAACCAACAAGCTCAGATAAACCTTGGGGTCGCTGAGAGTCATCATTTTTCTTCGCAATCGTTGAAAAAAAGTCGGGGGTCAAGAGCTAAGTGTCGAGAGCCTGGGAAACCAAGTGATTTTCGCTTCGGTAGGGCTGGATCTCTGCGCTTAACTCGGAGTCAGATAACTTTGGGCGAAGGTGATCATCACAAACAAGAGCACCGTCCCCACCACGATAAACATGACATATTGTCGCAAACTTCCAGTCTGGAGTCGTCGCAACCAGAGTCCAAAGTTCCAGGTTCCGCTGGCAAACGTATCCACAGTGCCATCAACCATGGTTTGATCGAACAACGAATCGACAACCTTCGACCCCGTGCGGCAAATTGCCGCCGAACCGTGCAGGATGGAATCGATAATGCCGCGATCAAACCACGAGGCGATGCTTGCAATTCCTTTTGTCGGAAGGACAAATAGGTAGTGATACAGCTCGTCGAAATACCACTTGTTCCATAAAAAGGCATGGACCGGCTTAAAGCTTTGCTTGAGCTCATCGGGATTAAGCATCCGCCAGAGATAAATGACCGTGGCCAATAGGAGGCCCGCAGCGGCGGTGCAGAAGGCGGCAATTCCCGCCGGGGTCTTGATCGCCGGTTCGTGACTGAGGTGTTCGTCGGGAATCACCAAGGCAGTCAACAATTCGCCGTGCGTGGTGGCCTGGGTCCCCACGGGTCGGCCTTGTTCCAGCAGATCGGTGACATGGAAGATCGGCCAGCCAATCGCCACTGCAAAAATGGCCAGCACGATCAGGGGGGTCGTCATCACCCGTGGCGACTCGTGGGCGTGATCGAAGCGATGCTGATCGCGGGGCTTGCCGGCAAACGTCAGATACCACAGTCGGAACATGTAAAACGCCGTAATCATCGCGCCGGCGATCGGCGCCCACTTGAGAATTTGGTGTTGGGGATTCGCGTTGGCAAAACTCCAAGCCTGTTCGATGATGGCATCCTTGGAATAGTAGCCGCTCAAGCCGAAATTCGAGAGGGGAATGCCCGCTCCGATGATTGCCAGACAACCGACAAGCATCGTGTAGGCGGTGATCGGCATTTTCTTCCGCAGGCCACCCATCTGGGTCATGTCGTTGGTATGCACGGCATGAATCACCGAGCCCGAGCACAGGAACAGGAGGCCCTTGAAGAAGGCATGGGTAATCAGGTGAAACATCCCGGCGACCCAGCCACCCAGGCCGAGCGAGAGCATCATGTATCCGAGTTGGCTCACCGTGGAGTAGGCGAGGACGCGCTTGATATCGGTAGCGGTAATGGCAATCGTGGCGGCGATTAGCAGTGTGATGCACCCAATGTAGGCGATGACCAACAAGGTTTCTGGAGTGAATACAGGGTAAAACCGACCGACCAAATAAACCCCCGCGGCGACCATCGTGGCCGAGTGGACCAGGGCAGAAACGGGGGTGGGGCCCTCCATGGCATCGGGGAGCCAGACATGCAGAGGGAATTGGGCGCTCTTGCCCACGCAGCCGCAGAAGATGCCGACTCCCGCGATTAAGAGGAGCCATTGGCCTGGCTTGTTGGTGGGGGATTCTGTCGCCCCGCCCGCTGAAGCGGGCTCGCCGGTCATGCGGGATTCTTCGGCGATTATTTCTTGGGTGGGGGCGAGGTGATAGTGGTTTTCCTCGGTGCGGAGCTGACTAAACAAGCCCACTTCGACCACATCCCCTTCCTTGTTTTTTAAGTCACCGAATGCGAACGTGCCGACACTCGACCACAGGGCCATCATGCCGATCAACATGCCGAAGTCACCGACTCGGTTTACGATGAAGGCCTTATTGGCGGCGGTCGAAGCACTGTGGCGTTCGATGTAAAATCCGATCAAGAAGTACGAGCAGATCCCCACCAGTTCCCAGAAGACGAACACCATCGCCAGATTGCCAGAGATGACGATCCCAAACATGCTGAAACAGAACAGCGAGAGGTACTGGAAGAAGCGATAAAAGCGACCCTTGCGATGCAAGTGTTCGCCACTGGTCAGGGTGACTTCGTGATCCACGAAGGGTTCATGCAATTCGTCGTGCATGTAGCCAAGGGCATAGAAATGGACGCACGAGGCAATGATGCCGACCATGCAAAACATTCCTAGGGTCAGGGAGTCGATGTAATAGCCGATGGTCAGCTTCAGTTTTCCGAATTCGCCGAGCGAGTACCAGTTGCCGAAATAGGCGGAGGGGGGGGCGTTGTTGGGGTGTTCAGCATGTTCCCCGCCCGCTGAAGTTTTTGTGTCCCCGCCCGCTGAAGCGGGCTCGCCCGTGTGGTGGGTGGGGGTTGGGAGTTCGTGGTTGGGGAGCCAGACACCGAAGAGCGCGATCAGGCTCAAGATTGCAGATGTGACGATGGCCAACACCGACAAGTAGCCGGCTCCCTTGCCATGGGGTCCCATGAATTTGCCAAATAACACAATCAACACGAACGAGGCCAACGGCACCAGCCAGGCGGTCATGAGAAGTGTCGGTAATGTGGAAGCAGGATCCATCTTTTATATTTGGCTCTGAGGGTGGTGACCTCAACCGCGAAGTTGGGCGGCTCGGTCGACGTCGATTGAGTCGTGGTTGTTGTAAAAATTCAGGGCAATCGCCAAGGCCACCGCAGCTTCCGCGGCAGCGAGCACGATCACAAAGAGGGCCATCAACTGGCCGTCGAGGCCCAGGTTATGCGCATCGCTGCGCAAATAGGGGCTGCCAAAGGCGATGAAATTCAAGTTCGCCCCATTGAGGACCAACTCGATCCCCATCAGCACCCCCAGGGCGTTGCGTTTGGTGGCCATGCACAAGGCACCGCATACGAACAGCACTGCACCGACCGTCACGTAGTGCGCGACACCCACGGGCTCGGTTAGCAAGTTAGCGAACAGCATCGGGTTGGCGGGCAAGTTTATCATGTGAGTGATGGGTGAGCATTGCCGACAGGTCGGCGAACTTCGTGGTTCAAACGATCTTGGATTCTCGACTGCGTTTCGCTCGGGCCAGGTAGGCGGCCCCTACCAGGACCACGAGCAGATGGACCGACACGATTTCAAACGGGAGCAAGTATCCCGAGCGGTCGGGGGCATCGGTTCGTGCTCCGAGCAGCCCCATGGCAATCGGGGTAACCGATTTCTGGGCTGGAATCGCCTCGACGGTTGCCCTTTCGATTCCCCGCCAAGCCGGGATACTGAAGGCGGCGTAAATGAGTACAAACAGCAGGGCACCGCCAGCCAAGAATCCCTTGACCCAGTCGCCGGCCCAGGTGTGCATTTCAACAAACCGTTCTTGCGAGGTGAGCATGACGCCAAAGATCAAGAGCACCAGCGTGCCGCCGACATAGATCATAAGTTGCATGGCCCCCACGAACTCGGCCCCTGCCAAAAACATGAGCCCGGCGGTGGCTGCCAGCGACAACACCAAGTAAAAGGCCATCCGCACGATATTGCTCGAAAGCAGCACCGCTACGGCAAAGGCGCAGGCCAGCCCGCCGAATAACAAGAAGAAAAACGAAGGCCAATAGATTGCATCCATCGTTAGAGATTCTCCCTCTTGTTCTTGGTTTCAGTCGAGGCCTCGAACGCAACACGGTCCGCGGGGGTGACAACACTCGGGATTTGCTCCCCGCCGCTCGCACCATCGCTGATTTCGTAGACCGCTGCTGGTACGTCGAGCAGGCCAAAGAAATTCTTCCCAGGCCAATTGAACAACCAGACCGTGGCACCGAGGAACATCACCGCCGCGATCGGAGTACAGTATTTCAAGCAGGTAGTCATCACCTGGTCGATTCGCAGGCGAGGCAAGGTCCAGCGGACCCACATCATCACACAGACCCCAATGGTTCCCTTGAGGATGACATTGGTGGCCCCTAAGAGTTGACCTAAATAACCGAGCGCGAACCCATTTTCTGGTTGAAGTCCCAAGAGGTCGGCCACGGGGATCGGTCCATGCCAACCCCCCAAAAACAGAATCGCTGCCAACATGCTTACCGACAGCATCGAGCCATACTCGGCCATGAAGAAAAAGCTCCACCGCAGGCCGGAATACTCGGTGTGGAACCCGGCTACAAGCTCGCTTTCGGCTTCCGCCAAGTCAAAGGGGGCCCGATTCACGCTGGCTATGGCGCAAGTGAAGTAGACCCAAAAGGTGATAAACGTAAACGGATCGTGGAATATTAACCAATTGGTAAACCAGCCAGCCTGCCGGTCTCCGATAACCACCAAATCGAGTGATCCTGCGATCAAGACAGGCACGACGATACACATTCCCAGCGGGACTTCGTAACTAACCACCTGGGCCGCTTCGCGCATCGCACCGAACAGCGACCATTTGGAGGCCGAGGAGTAGCCGGCGAGGATCACGCCAAACACTTCGAGTCCCAAGACGGCGAGAACGAAGAACACGCCGGCGTTGAGGTGCTGCGAAATCCAAGGATAGGCACCACCAGCAAATGGGATGGCGATGAATGCCCCGATCGAGGCACAGAAACTCACATAGGGAGCAATCTTAAAGAGGAATCCGTCGGCTTGCTCGGGCATCAAGTCTTCTTTGGTGAGTAACTTGATGCCATCGGCCAAGGTCTGTAACCAACCAAACTTGCCCCCCACACGAGTCGGCCCAAGGCGGTCCTGAATCCGGCCAGAGATTTTGCGTTCGAGCCAAATAAAGATCAGTGCACCGACCGCGACTAGATTCAAGATCAGCGCGATGTGTACCAAACCGGCGAGGGTGTAGGCCAGCCAGGTCCAGGGGCACAGTCGAATGCCGAATAATTCCAATTCCAGCAAGAACGGGGCCACTTAGGGTTCTTCCTCAAACCAGCGGAGCCAATGCCACCAAAATTGCCCCACCGCGGGACTGGTAGCACGCACCTAAGACGTTTCCAGACTGGCGGTTACCGACCAGCCCAACTAAGATCGTGAAATATGGCACAAGGCGTCTTGGCTGTACACCCCCAGAGTCAAAAACGGCGATTATATCAAGCAGTCCACGGGAAACAGCTCCGACTCTTGGCACCCTCCCCGCGAACCCCTTGATTGGCATAACCCCTGTATTTTCACAAGTGAGCGGAGTCGAATCCGTGGCGGCTGCGGCGAGTGTTACTGCTGGTGTACTTTTGGGTTTGGTTGTCGTGCAATCCGTCCTGGTGTGGGGCTTTGTACGAGCTTTGCGGAAATTTGAAGTCCCTCTCATCGCCGACCTCAACGCTCCCCGAGCCACGGTTATTCAGTGCCTCCGGGGTTCCGACCCATTTTTAGGTGATTGCCTGCGGGGTCTGCTGGGCCAGAACTACCCGCATTTCGACGTGCGGGTGATTGTCGACTCCCCCGAGGATCCGGCCCATACCGTCTTGAATCAAGTGGTTCAGGAACTGAGGCCTCCAAATCTCCGGGTCGAGAATTTGGTAGAGAAAAGTCCACATTGCAGCCTGAAGTGCAGTTCCCTGCGGCAAGTGATGTCCTCCCTGGAGCCGGATTGCGAGATGGTCGCTTTTTTGGATGCCGACACGATCGCGCACCCGATGTGGCTCCGCGAATTGGCGACGGCCTTGCAGCCGAGCGATGTGGGGGTCGCAACAGGCAATCGGTGGTATATGCCCCAGAAGCTGTCGGTGGGTTCGGTAGTGCGCTACGCGTGGAATGCGGCGGCGATTGTGCAGATGTATCACTATCGGATTGCCTGGGGGGGAACTTTGGCACTGAAGGTGCGGGTCGTGCGCGAGAGTGGCTTGCTCGAAAAATGGGGCCAAGCACTTTGTGAGGATACGATGCTCCATGCGCAACTGAAAAAGTCAGGAATGCGAGTGGCGTTTAGTCCCAGCCTGATGATGATCAATCGCGAGAACACCTCGTTGGGCGGTTTCTTTACTTGGGTGAGCCGCCAGTTGCTGACAGCCAAACTCTATCACCCGGCTTGGCCAGCGGTGGTGCTGCATGGCGTGGTTTCAACATTGGTCCCCTGGGCTGTGGCAGCGATGTTCGTTGTGGGAATTGCCAACCAGAATATTGCCGTCATGAGTATTTCTCTGGCGGCGATTGTCGTTTATGCCGTGTCGCTGGTGCTGGCTCTCTGGCCGATGGAACACGCCGTGCGGCGAATTGTCGCCAGTCGTGGAGAACTGAGCCACTGGGTCAGTGGATGGGGTATGATGAAATGTGCCGCGATCATGCCGCTTACGCAAGTCGTGTATCCCGCGGCACTCGTGGTGGCGATGCTTGCCAAATCTACCAACTGGCGGGGCATTCACTATAAAATAGATGGGCCTTGGGAGATTTGCATGAAAGAATATCGGCCTTATCGACCAGAAGTAGTACTGGCTGACGAATCACTGTGAATAATTTCAGTCGGAATTTATCGAACAAGTCATGCCAACGCTCACACTTTTCGGAATACCTAAACCCTTCACGGGCCACATCGGCGTGATTCAGCGCAATGCGATTCGTAGTTGGACTGTGCTGCGCCCTCAAGCAGAGATCATTCTTTTCGGAGATGAGCTGGGGACCAAGGAATTCGCCGATCAGCTTGGGGTTCGACACGTTGCGAATATCGCAAAGAGTGAGCAAGGCACCCCCTTGCTGAGCGACGTCTTCCACCAGGCCCGCCAGTTAGCTAGCCAGGATCTGTTGGGTTACGTCAATTCGGACATCCTCCTTTTGGACGATTTCCAAGTGGCATTGGAGAAAGTGACAAACAATATTCTTGAGGATTTCCTGGTGATAGGTCGACGAATTAATACCGATATTGTCGAGGAACTCGACTTTGAAGCACCGGGCTGGCGTGAGGAGGTGCGTCTGCGAACAAGAACGGCAGGAAGTTTAGCCCCCCGAGTATGTAAAGATTATTTTGTGTTCCCTAAGCACCTCTATCAGGATTTGCCTGCCTTCGCAGTTGGGAGAGCCAACTGGGACAATTGGATGGTCTATCACGCACATCAACTCGAGATTCCGGTTGTCGATATAACCGCCGTGACGACGGTGATTCACCAAAACCACGAGTATGGCCACCTCGGCAAAGGGATGGCTGAAGCGTACATGGGGAGCGAAGCGAAAGCCAATCGCGACCTGGCCGGTGGTACGCGACTGGTGAAGGGTTCGGCTGCGAACTGGGTCCTGACCGAGGCCGGAATCCGCCGAAGTCGTGCGCCCAGTGCTTGGTGGCCTTTCCTTGCAGACTTGCCGCGCTTTACAGGTTTGTTAGCACGGCTATTTCGGCTTACGCGAACCAAATATGAGTGACAGTAGTTCCAAGTTCGTTATGAGCCGGACGCGCTAGTTGGTAGGCCGGAACAAGGTACCCCGCAGTTCCGGCAATTCGGAAGAAGGCGCGAGTTGCGCGGCGCGAGATAATTTCTTTTCCCCTCTTTTATCGAAACTCGAAACTCGCGCCT
>CALMBE010000781.1 GCA_937860165.1 uncultured Planctomycetaceae bacterium | reverse complement strand
TGGAGTTCAGACGTGTGCTCTTCCGATCTGAAGCGAAGCTCTGTGCAAAACGCGGTCGGTTGTGGCCGGCGACTTCCGGTGTGCTGGCCGCTTCGGTGATGGTGTTGGCGACGCTGTTGGTGGATCGGGGCGAGACTCCGCCGGTTGCGCACAACACAACCCTCGCGGCACGCGAGGGGCTAACGGTTACGCCACCCGTTCTGCAGGTTCGGCGGTTTTCGCCCACGGACCAATCGCTGCTTGCGGTCCGCGAACGGGCGCTGCGGGGTGAATTTCCGGAACCGACCCAGACGGTCGAGCAGGGGACACCCACCCGACACGCGCCGGTGACCCAACGCGATTTGCTCGAAGAACTGCTCGAAGGGAAAATCAACTCATGAAAACGCTGTTTTTACTCGGCTGGTTCGTCGCACTTGTTTTATTGCCAAGTTTTGCCCAGGCGGAAGTAGTGGTCGAAGAAGTTGAAGCCGACGGGGGAACTGTTACCGTGTTCCACATGACGGTCACCCCCGCCCCGGAGCCGGTGCCGGCACTCAAGCATCGCCTCTGGTCGCGGCCCCAGGACCTCCAACCGGGCAACTCGGTGGTCTATTACTTGCGGGCGTTTCCCGAGGGAGGGATGGAACAGAGTTGGAAGCGACTCCACGAACAGTACGGCGATGCCGTGGATGAATGGTATCGCAATGATCATCCGATCTCGAAACTCCCACTCGATAAAGTGCGGATTGCAGCAGGTTATTTCGAGGAACGAATCAAGCAAATGATTCGCCCCGGTACATTGTGTCGAGATACCGACTGGGGAGACGACGCCCTCAATGTGCGGGGTTTGGAAACCATCACCTATTTGCTGCCCCATATCCAAGTGATGCGAGCAATAGGGCGTGCACTCTGTTTGCGGACGCGATTTGCGATTGCCGAACACCGCTATGAGGATGCTATTGATGGCCTGCGAATGAACTATCGTTTAGGGCATGACGTGGGCCAAGACCTTTTCTTAGTGAGTGCCTTGGTGGGGATCGCCATTGAGGGACTGGCGAATAACAATGTCATCGATCTCATCGCCGCCTCGGATTCGCCGAATCTCTATTGGGCGCTTGCTGAAGTGCCTGAACCACTGGTTGATGGTCGCCGCGCCATGCAATTGGACATAACCATTGCCCCGCGGATCGTTCCCGCCTTGCTTGATGCGGAGACTGCCCAACACTCGCCTGCGCAATGGGCCCAGTTGGTAACCGACGGACTCAGGGAATTCTCTTATGTTGACTCGTATTATGGTTCTAGTTTCGTCCCGCTAATTGAGTCTTCGATGACTGGCTTGGCTGCCACTGGAATAGGATTGTTTGCCTACCCCGATGCCAAACGGCGTCTGATTGCAGCAGGAAAAACTCTCGCAGAAGTTGAGAAAATGCCAGTGGGTCAAGTGCTTTTTGTCGATGCGGCCCGCGAGTATCGTCGGATTTCCGACGAGCACGAAAAATGGTGGTACGTGCCGTATCGTGAAGCAGGGGACTATTATCAGCGGGCCGTGGCTACTCTTGAGACCGGCAATACAATCAATCTCGGCGCGCGAATGGCCCAAGTGCTGCTTCCAGC
Source organism: uncultured Planctomycetaceae bacterium (assembly GCA_937860165.1). Taxonomy (GTDB): domain Bacteria; phylum Planctomycetota; class Planctomycetia; order Pirellulales; family Lacipirellulaceae; genus Bythopirellula. Next base: position 5,927 of record CALMBE010000781.1, on the reverse strand, counting down.
AATGCGGTCTTACCGCAATGCCCAGATGCGTTCCCAGTGGCAGCGGAATGCGTTTCTCACGCTCGAGGCCCTACGGATGCATGCTGCCGTTGCGGGGAAGTTTCCTGAGACGCTCGACGAAATCACTGTCGTCCCCGTGCCTGATAATCCCATCACCGAGGAGCCGTATGTTTATCGGCTCGATGGGGAAATGGCGGTGCTGGAACTGCCCTTCAGCGACGGCATGCCAGGGGTCTCTTGGCGGTTTGAAATGAAACTGGCTGAAAAAGAATAGAACACTGGATTGAAAACAATTTAGCGCAGAGACGCCAAGGCGCGGAGTCGAAAAGAAAGAACAGTATTGAATTCCTGGCCTCTCTGCGACTTCGCGCCCTTGCGCTAAAATCCCCCCGAAGTTAGTAATGATAACATCCTTTAGCCGGAGTTGATAAAGATGAGTATTCGGTGTTTATTGCTTCTCGCTTCGATCTACGCGGCTGCGATTCTCCAGGCTGCGGATCACACTGCCTTACAGCGATATCTTAGTGCCGATGTCGAAGGGGTGGCCTATGTGGACCTTACCAAGCTCGATCTCCCGGCGGTCGTCGAGTGGTTGGCAGAATTAAAACTCCTCGACGAACTGGATCAGGCCGATGCCGCGTCGGCGGCTAAGAGTTATCAGCTGGTTCTCGAGGGGCTCAAGAATGCTGGCGTGAAGCAAATTTATTTCCTGCTGCGGACTAGCGATGTCGCCCACGGGGGGCCGACGTGGGTGATCCCGCTCGCCGATGCGACCGGTGCCGATGCCGTGCAAACCCTGCTGATGTTCGGCAGCCCCGAGCAGGAGAACTATTTGCAAACCGCTGCGCCGACATGGATTCCCAGTCAGTGGCGGGTCGACAAAAAAAATACCTTGATCGGTTGCACCACGGCCGAGCAACTCGAGGCCCAACTCCAGGTCGAGCCCATTCAGATCGCCGATCTCGATGCTGCCTGGTCGGCCCTGGGAAACGACTCGGCGGGGGGGGTCGTGTTCGGCACTGCCGATTCACGCCGCGTGGTGCGGGAGATGCTCCCGGCGCTACCGGTGCCGTTTGATGCGCTCGATGGCAGCCAACTTGCCGACGGCCTCCGGTGGGGTGGAATCACCGTTTCGCTGCCGCCGAAACTGGCATTCGATCTCACCATCGAAACCGCAAAACCCGAAACCGCGGCCCGGCTGGCCGAGGCCTGCACGGGGGGCTGGCACATGTTGGGGGCACTCGAGTCGGTCAACCAGTCGCTCGATTTCGCCCAATTGCTGTCCCTCACCGAAGCACTCACACCACAGGTCGCGGGAACCCGGCTGACGATTTCGCCTACCGCGATCACGGCGAATGCCCAGCGACTCACCAAACTGCTGACGCCCCCCATTCAGGCAGCCCGGCAGGCGGCTTGGCGTAATACTCGCATGAACCAATTCAAGAACATCGCCCTGGCATTTCACAAATATGCCGACTCAAAAAAACAATTCCCGCAGGACAGCCGAGACTCCAATGGCAAGCCGCTTTTGAGTTGGCGCGTTCACATTTTGCCTTACCTGGAAGCTGGCTCGCTCTATTCCCAATTCCATCTCGATGAACCGTGGGACAGCGAACATAACCGTACACTCATCGAGAAGATGCCCGCCGTCTATGCCGATCCTGACTCGGCACTGCGGAGAATCAACGCCGCTGGTAAAACGACTTTCGTGGTCCCTGCGGGGGCGGGAACCCTTTACGATGGCCCCCAGCCGAAGGTTTTCAAGGACATCATCGACGGCACCTCGAACACGATCATGCTGGTGGAAGTGGTACCGGAGAAAGCTGTCACTTGGACCCAGCCCGCCGATTGGGAAGTCGATTTCAGCGATCCGTGGAAAGGGATCAAACGCACCGACCGCGATTGGTTCACCGCCGCCTACTGGGACGCCCACGGCAAGATCATTCCGCAGACCTTCAGCGCCGAAGGACTCCGGGGCAACCTCACCCCTGCCGGGGGCGAACCCGTCGAACTGCCCTAGATTCGCCGCTTGCGGTTTAGTGCCCCGACTTACTGAAAATACTCGGTATTCTCTTTGTCGAAGTCCGCGTCGGTGTAGCCGTTGTTCACCTTCAGGTTGAGATAGGTGTAGGCCTCTTCGAGGGGGGGAGCACCGCCGGGCTGTTGGGGCCACATGTACGAAGCGTACCGCACGGGGAGCTTGAATTCGTTGTCGATGAAAATCTCGGCCTTGTGGAACCGGAAGTTCTGACGCGGCGTGGGATGCACCACTTCGACCAGCGTGGTAGGCCGACCGTTGATGACGCTTTGCTTGGTCTGCACGTCGCACTCACCGAATTGGGTATCGTTGGTGGCCACAGTAATCAACTCGGTGACTAAGTTTCTCACTCCCAATTTGGTAATCGGATATTTTTGGCCGCTCATGGCAATGCGTCCATTGGGATCAAGTTCAAACCTGCCAAGCCTTTTGCGGAAGCCGCTGTCGCGGGCGATTAATAGTCCCGTGGTGCCGTTGGGGCCGGCATTGTAAAGGCATTCCCGACCCTTATTAGGCTTGAGGAAGTACATGTATACTGCGAATGGGTTGTGACGGACCTTGATGAACGCCACTTCTTTCTCGTGCAGTTCGCCGTCGATGCGTTCTTCCTTGATCAGCATGGCGCTGTAGTCGGCAATCGTTGTATCGACACGGGCCAGCCCATCTTGAGCAAACCGCATGGCGGGCATCAGGGGGTGTTCACCGGGTTGGAGGTCCAGATTGATCGGAGAGGTCGTCGCCTGGGGAGCGATGCGGGAGGCTACCTGCTCGGAACCGGCGACTTGTTCTTCATGGGCCACGCGGTGAATCGGTTGCACGAAAGAACCCGGCTGTAGGGCCGAGGCGAAGGTGGTGCAAATCACCACAGCTGAAAGCGAGGTGAACAAGGTCCCACCCGACATAAGATATTTGGACTGCATATTCCCTTTTTCTCCCTAAGAAGGTGGCGAGGCTTCTTAACTATCGCACCCCGAAATGCTATGAATGAGTTTTTTCATGCCGGGGCTTACTCTTTACGCAATCGCACCTTGTAAGGTGCAGATACCGATCCCCAGGCTTTTCGCCGGGGTGGCAGAGAATAGGGCCTGGGCAAATTTGTGGGAAGTGAGATTTTTAACCGATGACCAAGTTATCGCCCAAAATCTTGACCGTGGTTTCCGCACCATTCGAGGAAAACTCGTTCATTGCGTTCCTGCCAGAGCGGGCGGATTGCCTGATTTTCGACCCGGGGCTCGATCCCGAAGCCTTGATACGCGCCGTTGAGTCCAATCGACTCACCCCCGCCGCGATCCTGTGTACCCATGGCCACGCCGATCACATTGCTGGCGTTGGCCATCTCAAGGAACGCTGGCCGACCTGTCCGCTGCTGATCGGGGCAGGGGATGCTAGCAAACTCACCGATCCCGTGGGCAATCTCTCGGCGGGCTATGGTTTCAATCTGGTCTGCCCCCCGGCTGATCGCACCGTGCGCGAGGGCGAAATTCTGGAGCTGGCGGGCTTCAATCTTGTGGTGCGAGAAACTCCCGGGCACTCCGTGGGGCATGTCGTGTTTATCACCCAAGGAGTCAGCCCCACGATTGTCTTCAGCGGGGATGTGCTCTTTGCTGGCAGCATCGGGCGCACCGATTTCCCCGATGGCAGTTTTGCGGATTTGAAAGAGGCGATCCACACCAAACTTTTTTCACTCCCCGACGATACGGTCGTCCTCTCGGGACATGGGCCCCCGACAACCATCGGCGAGGAACAGGCTACGAATCCGTTTGTCGGCCTCGATGCGGGGTGATGAAGGGTGTTTGGGGGAATGGCCAAAGCATGGGTTGAAAACAGAGTAACACGAGTCTCCGACCTTAAGTTCTACCACAATTCATTCGCTTGGCAGCGTCGTAGCCGTCAAGCATGGCTTGCAATTTGGTCCATCCTCGCCACAGGACAAGCCAGCCTGGGTGGTGATCGCTTTTGCGGTGTTGAGGACCTCCGAGGCGGGCCAAGGCCAAGAAGAACTCCTGGACTGTCATTGGCTTACGGATTTTCCGATACCGCCAGACGCTGAGGACATCCACGTAGTCCGCCGCCAAGAGGGTCGTCGCTGGCCGACCGGTTGGTGCCCGGCATAGACTTGACGCACCTGGTAGGCCCGCACGACAAAGCGACGGCCGCTCCGTACTTGGTGCTCCAGGAACTCGAATGGACCCGAACCTTGATCGGAAACGTCCATCAGTTTCGCGTCGTCCGGCAAATGCTCCGTCCCCCGCAGCACAGCAGGCTCGCGGAATTGTGGTAGAATTTAAGGTCTCCGAGTCGTGTTACTCCTGATTGCAACCCGTACTTTTGACCCTGACAAAGAACTGGATTCCCGCCTGCGCGGGAATGACGCGAGAGGCGGGAATGACACCACGGATTGCGTTATGCAAATTGCGGAGTGAATACAGTCCTACAGTCCTCCGGGCGGGGGCACCACACCCAACTGTGTGGTCTGCTTACGGCTCGCCTATTTTATTCCCCAGCCACCAGTCACTTTCTAAGCCATGTGTTTGACAATGGCCTCGCCGAATTCGCTGCACTTGAGCAACTTGGCTCCCTGCATGAGCCGTTCAAAGTCGTAGGTAACCGTCTTGGCGCTGATCGCCCCATTGAGACCGCGCAGGATCAGATCGGCTGCTTCGGTCCAACCGAGATAGCGTAACATCATCTCGCCTGAAAGGATCACGGAACCAGGATTCACTTTGTCCTGATTCGCATACTTGGGGGCCGTACCGTGGGTGGCCTCGAAGATGGCATGCCCAGTTTGGTAGTTGATGTTCCCACCGGGAGCGATGCCGATTCCCCCCACGCACGCGGCAAGCGCATCGCTGATGTAATCTCCATTGAGGTTGAGAGTGGCGATGACATCGTAATCTTCGGGCCGAGTGAGAATCTGTTGGAGCATGGCATCGGCGATGACATCTTTAATCACGATTCCCGCCCCTGGTTTGCCCTCGGGAATTTTGCACCAGGGACCGCCGTCGATCTCGATCGCGCCAAATTGCTGTTTAGCGCACTCATAACCCCAATCGCGGAAGCCACCTTCGGTGAACTTCATGATGTTGCCTTTGTGGACCAGCGTGACCGAACGTCGCCGGTTGTCGATGGCATACTGAATGGCAGCCTGAACAAGCCGAGTCGTACCTTCCTGGCTGACGGGTTTGATGCCGATGCCGACGGAATCGGGAAAACGAACCTTCTTCCAGCGATCTGGAAAGGCTTCCGCGAACAGCTTGCTGAATTTCTTACAGTCTTCGCTACCCGCTTGAAATTCGATCCCGGCATAAATGTCTTCGGTGTTCTCGCGGAAGATGACCATATCGGTCTTTTCCGGTTCTTTCACGGGAGTTGGAACTCCGTTGAAATACTGCACGGGGCGCAAGCAAACGTAGAGATCCAGGATTTGCCGCAAGGCAACATTGAGCGAGCGAATCCCCCCGCCTACTGGGGTCGTGAGCGGTCCCTTAATTCCGACAAGCAATGTGCGAAAGGCATCGAGTGTCTCGTCGGGGAGCCAACTCCCCGTAGCGTTAAAAGACTTTTCTCCCGCGAGGACTTCTTTCCACGCGATGCTTCGCCGGCCACCATAAGCTTTGGCTACTGCCGAATCGAAGACCTGTTGGCTGGCACGCCAGATGTCGGGCCCAGTACCGTCCCCCTCGATGAAGGGAATAATCGGGCAGTCGGGGACCAATAGCCTGTCACCCTGTTTGGTAATGGGTTGGCCCTGGGATATTTTGGACATGACGCTATCACTCCGGACTTTTTGTAGCAATTGCCGGGGCACAAAGCCCCTGGGTAGACATCTTCAAGAAGTGGCCGATTTTCGGTCCCAAACTGCCAAGCCGTCAATGGGTTGGGAGGAAGG
>CALMBE010000780.1 GCA_937860165.1 uncultured Planctomycetaceae bacterium | reverse complement strand
GGGGCATCCCCGATCTCGACGAGGTGGAGGTACTCGAGCTTGGCGATCAGGTTGTAGATCAGCGCCAACGCGAAATTCTGCCTGACCAGCCGGTTCGCCAGTCGGGCCGTGCGAATGGCCGCCGCCACCGGCATCAGCGCCGCGCCCTGGAACACCAGGTCGGCGGCGGTGCGGCTGATGTCGGCGGCGGTTGCCGGCGACATGGAGGCGAATCCTGCGGCCAGCGCCGGGGCGTCGTTGATGCCGTTGACCGTGACCGTGTGTGTATTGCCAGCGGCAAAAGTGAACGTATCGTTGCCAGTGGTTCCCGCGACGTTGACCGTCGTGCCCGAGACGGAAACCAAATTGCTCAGCCGGTAGTCCACATCGCTATTCGTACCCAGAACACGTACAAAAAACTCTTGGCCGGCCGTGGCGTAGGCATCGACGCGTGAGGTACCGTTGACGGCATTGCCGACGTCGATCATCTGCATGGTCGAATTGTAGAGCTGCAAATTGACTTGTCCACTTTGAGCGGCAAACATGCTCTCGACCGTCATGTAGCCTGATTGAGTGGCCTGCACTCGATACCAGTTTTCACCGGTGACGGAGAGTCCCGAAAGTTGCGAGTACGAAACGGAACCCCAATCCGTGTAGGTAAACGAGCTCTCCGCAGTTGCAGTCAGGTCGTAATAGCCAAGTCCTCCGCTCGAGGACATACCCACCGTGTATGTTTGTCCTGCCACAACGTCGAACGAAAATACTTGTCCCTGCGATCCACTTACGGTCCCCGTGGCACCGGAAACGGTCCAGGACGCATCGAATTCGTGGGTCATGTTCGACGAGACCAGGGTTGCCGTTCCATTTGCCCCGGCGGTGAATTTGAAGTAGTCGACATCGTTGAGCGTGCTGATGACACCACTGCGAGTGGCAGAGCTGCTGAGTGTACCGAGATTAAAGGCAGTAGCTAAAGTAGATCCATAATCATCCGTTGGCATCAGGGCATCGATCGCCGCCTCGAGGTTGAGCCGTTTATACGTGAGGCTCGTAGCGGTGTCGAAGAACGCCGTTCCGGTGGCCATCATGTGGTTGTAAATCATGTCTTGCGTGATGTTCGTTTGACCGACGAACTCCATTGCCTGGCGAATCAACACGCTGGCCCCGGCAATGTAAGGCGAAGCCATACTCGTACCTGAGAATACGGCGTAGTCATCGGCGATACCGTTGTTGTTGCCCTTGTAATCGGGAACCGTGCTGCGAATCGACGAGCCGGGGGCGGCAATGGCGTTCGTCGCTCGCTGGCTATAGCTCGCGAGCACTCCGGCGTCTGTAACCGACATCACGGGGACCACATAAGGGCTCGCGGCGGGATATCCCAGCCCGGGTGCGTTGAAAGTGGCATAGCTATTACCAGCCGATACCGCCACAAAGATTCCATCCGCCTCCAGTTGTGCGAATTCGTCTTCGAGGGTCGACCAACTTGGCACGGTGACCCCATTCCAAGAGGCTACCCCCAAGGAGAGATTGACGGCCGTGATCGGATTTTCAAAAGCGTTGCGGTTAGTATGAACCCATCGTAAGGCATTCTCGACCCAGCTAAAGTAGCCTGCTCCGGAGTCGTCGAAGACTCGGAGCCCCACAAAATCAACCCCGGGGGCAACACCACGATCTGTCCCCGCGCTGCCGCCGATGATGCCCGACACATGCGTCCCGTGGGAACCCGCCGTGCCATCGTCGTAGGGATTTGCGTCGTTCTCGCCGGTGAAGTCCCAGCCTCCAACGACGCGGTAGTTGGCCCCGAAGCCACCACCGAGCGCGAAGTGATCGTAGGCGATTCCGCTGTCGATTACGGCCACTGTTTGACCGATGCCCGTAAATCCGTAGTCGGCCACCACCTGATTCAAGCCAGTGGTGCCGTGAGCACTGGAAAGCGTTTGTTCAACTTGATCAATTTGTTCGGAAAGTGTGAACTCGTCTGTGGGGTCAATCCAGAAATCTGGGCCCGAGACCAAGTGGTGTTCCAGTGGTGGGAGTTCATCCTCAAAAAAACTATGATGTTCGATCGATCCGCCCAAGACGGGATCAGCAGACATGAGCCGGCGATCTTCGAGCGTTTCGAAGGTACCTTTCCAAGCGAATCGTTGATCGGTTGTCTTGCGCATGCGTGATCCCTCGGAGGCTTCTGCGGTGGGACTCGACGTGGGCCATCGGCAGCTGGATGCCGAGCTTTCCCAGGCGAGTGTTGCTTGCAGGAGAGTTAGCCAGTTGTGCGGCCGCAGAGGGGGCGACGGCTGCGCGGTGAAAAGAGTCAGAAAAGTCGTGGCTACCAAACCTCATGTTTGTCAGCGACACAACTCAAGACTAGTACACAAAGTCTAGCTAGGGTGAAACTTTTTTCTACGTCGCAGTTCCGAGATCCTTCTGTGTCGCTGAGCGAGGTTCCTTCCACAGGGCGTGTTGCTGGCCTTCCACTGTGCCGCCTGACGCGCATTTTTAAGACAACTTACTGTTGACTTGGTGCATCATTCTCTAGGGAACTACGTTTGCCGCACGCATCAGTTCATCAACACGGGGCCAGAGAACCTCAATCCCTCAAACACTGCTCGGCCGTTGCCGCAGGCGGGGAAGTTCCAGTCGGAACCCCCTGCCCTTCGATCCTGCCGCGAGATACCATGAATGCAATATCACCCGCTCAGGCCGCTAAGTCCAGGATCGCGCTGCCATGGCCGACAGAAAATTGCCGAATCGAGGCGAGGGAAACTTTGCTTCTGGTTTCGCCGAGACAATTGAATCTCCCCGGGGTTCTTTGCCCACAGTCCCTAACCCTACCCCGCCGGTCAAACGCCGGGCTGTTGCCCTGCTCGAGGGAAGCGCCCCAGAACTGAGCCAGGAAACCCTCGATCTGTTGCGAGATCGGCTCAGATTGGTTTCACTCGTTCTCTGCGGAGGTTTTGCGGCATTCCTCTTTCGAGGGCTGTGGTCCTTTGAAGAGGTTGTTGCCATTCGGGGTGCTAGCATTCTCGTCGGGCTCGTCGCGGTCACGGCTGTGCTAGCACTCCTGGCCCAGAGACTTTGTGTCCGCTGCAATTTTGTCTTGAGGCACCTCCGCGTAGCCGAGATCCTGATCTTCGGGGCCCCGGCACTTTTCTTTTGCTTGATGACCTACCAGCGGCTCCTGTACTGCGCGAATCTGGGCCAGGGTCATGCCCACATTCCCAATATCACCGGGGCCTGGGGACTCTTGATTTTTGCGTACACCGTTTTCGTCCCCAATTACTGGCGTCGGGCGGCAATGGCCTTGTCGATGTTTGGAATTGCCCCCCTAGTGATGTTTGGCCTGGCCTACTTTCGCTCCGAGCAGTTTGCGACCCTACTCAGGTCGGAAGATTTTTTTGGCGTTTTCTCCGAGCACTTGCTGGTGATGGTCCTGATGGTGGTCATCGGGGTGATCGGGGTCAAAACGATTGGTTCTCTCCGATCAGAAGCCTTCACCGCCCGGCAACTGGGCCAGTATCGGCTCAAGCAAATGTTGGGTTCGGGCGGAATGGGGGAAGTGTATCTTGCCGAGCATCAGATGATGAAACGCCCCTGCGCGATCAAGATCATTCGCCCCGAGAAGGCGGGCGATCCGAAAGTACTCGCTCGATTCGAACGCGAGGTGCAGGCCACCGCCAAGCTCTCGCATTGGAATTCGATCGACATCTACGATTATGGCCGAACCGACGACGGCACTTTTTACTATGTCATGGAGTTTCTTCCCGGGCACAATATCGGCGAATTAGTCGAAACCTATGGTCCGCTCCCCGCCGGTCGCGTTGTCCATCTTATGACCCAGGTCTGCGATGCCCTTGCCGAGGCCCATTCCCACGGCTTGGTCCATCGCGACATCAAGCCCGCGAATATTTACTGTGCCTACCGGGGAGGGTTATTCGACGTCGCCAAGATTCTTGATTTTGGATTGGCGAAGCCGTTGCACGACAATCAAGATTCCGGACTCACCCAAGAAGGGTCCATCACGGGATCACCCCTTTATATGTCCCCCGAACAGGCGACCGGGGCCAACGAGATTGACCAGCGGAGCGATATTTATTCTCTCGGAGCGGTCATGTACCTCATGGCCACCGGGCGACCACCCTTCGACTACCCTCAACCCATCAAAGTATTGGTGGCCCATGCGAGTGAGAGCCCTGCTTCTCCGCGTGAATGGAATCCCGCGATTCCCACGGAACTCGAAGAAATCATCCTGCGGTGCCTTGAAAAACAGCCCGAGGACCGGTTTCAAGATGTCGAAACCCTTCGCGAACAATTGAAGGGGATTCCGTTGGTGGAAAGGTGGTCGAGCTGCGAGGCTGCCGCTTGGTGGAGTTGCCACGGCTGCCCCGAGCGCAAGGCGATGGCGGCGGAGGCGGTGGAACTGGCGGCGGTATAGATTGTAACACCACGCACCGCGTGGTAGAATGCATTGAGAGCCCGAAAAGCAGACTCTAAAGGATTATAAGATATCGTGTCACAGCCTTTGGAACTTCCCGACCTAATTTATGACGCCCTTTCGCAGGCCGCGGCCGCAAGTGGCACGACTCCAGCGGGTTGGATTGCCGCACATCTGCCCCCCGCGCAACCATCAGCGAGCAACGGCGCAAAAACATTGGCGGACTTGTTCGCCGGTCGCACGGGCCGCGTAGCGAGCGGCAGTCAGGAAGTTCTTTCAGAAAACTGCGGTGAGCGATTCGCAGATCACCTGGAGCGTAAGCGAAGTGAGGGTCGGCTGTGACCCTTTGTGATACCGGTCCCCTTGTGGCTCTCATCGACCGTGACGACCTCCATCATCAGCGCTGTGTCGATACGCTGGCTGCCCTGCCGCCGATTCCCTTGATAACGACTTGGCCTTGCCTCACCGAAGCGATGCACTTGCTCGATCGCGCGGGCGGACAACCTACACAAGATGAACTTTGGGGATTTCTGGCCGATGGCTTGCTCCGACTCTACTTGCCGGCTGCTGATGAATGGCAGCGCTTGCGTCAATTCATGAATGAATATGCCGATATGCCGTTGGACATGGCCGATGCGTCATTAGCGAGTGCCGCCGAGCATTTGGGCGAGAGAATGTTATTCTCACTGGATCAACCTCTGCGTGCAGTGATATTGGCGAACGGAGATACATTCGATATTAGGCCATAGGAGAACGAAGATGGCTAAGATTACTGACGCTGTTGAGATCCTCAAGCGTAAAACGGGTATCGCCCCGGAGACTGACCCTGAAATGTTGCAAATTGCCGAGGATTATCGCATTGCCCAGTTGATCTACGATGTGCGAACGGCAGCGGGTTTTACCCAAAAACAACTCGCCGAGGCCGTGGGCACAACCCAGAGTGTGATTTCTCAACTCGAAGACGCGGACTACGAGGGACATTCCCTCTCGATGCTGCGGCGTATCGCCAAGGCGTTGCACATGGAAGTCGAAGTGCGGTTGGTGCCGGAGTCGGCGAAGTAGGAGTCGTAGGCCGGAACAAGTTTACACAGTTCCGGCAATGCGGGTGTTTTCCCCTCGACCTGCCGGAACTCGCAAGACTCGTTCCGGCCTACTTTGCTACCCTCCTGCTTTATATCCGCTTGCGGCCATTGGTTTTTGATCGCTTGATCGCGCGGGCCGAGGGGGCAGTTCCTGTAACCTTGGTGGCGGCTTGTAACTGTTCGACCACCCACGCGTTCAGGCTCTTGCCGGCGAGTGTGGCGGCGAGGCTTGCGCGGCGATGCAATGCGGGCGAAAGCCGTGTGACAAATTGGCCCGAGAAAGGTTTGTCGGGGTCCTCGCCGCGCTCAACGCAAAACGCCAGATAATCGTCGATCGAGCCTCGGAATGCTTTTCTTAACTCCGCCACGCTTTTCCCCTGAAACGTAATCACGTCGCGGGTGTTGACGACTTCGCCGTGAAACAGCGCTGCGTCGTCGTCGTACTCCACCTTGCCGATGTAACCTTGATATTCCATCATGGCGTCACTTGAGCCTCTGTTAAAAATCTGCGAACGCTGCGCACTGCGCCTTTGTCCGTTTCCTTCTGGGGATGGGGACGATGAAACACGGCACGAACGCCATTCAAAGCGACACGAATCCGTGATCCAGCTCCCGCGGAAATTTCCGCGCCAGCGGCCTCCAACAATTCCTCGATGTCGCGCCACGGGATGTTGGCACGGACCGGATCCTCAAAAACAGCCTCTAGCGTCCGTCGTTGCTTTTGGTTCATGAACTCTTTAATAGTATCATATAATGATATCATCGTCAACGTGACTTCTCCACGCTACACTTTTAGCGGATTCTCGCAGTTTGATACGAAGAACTCCATCGCGAAGCAGCAAAAAATCTTGTCGAAATTGGCTCGGTGGCGTTGGAAAGTATAAGACCGCTGCCGTGGAGACAAACTTTCAGAGAATTTAGGGCCGATCAGTTTTCACAATGCCCAGTTTGGCGAGTAACTGCTGAGTTTTCCAGGTACAGGCACGTAATCCTGCGGCGATGTCGCGACAGAAATCTAGCCGGACCGCCACGCGGTCCGGGATTCCGCGAGTTCCGGCAAGGCGGATTTTTTTCCCTCGACCTGCCGGAACTCTTCGTTACTCGCTCCGGCCTACAATCTTGCTAGGGAATCGCAACCGTCCCGCCATCAGCGATGGCGGAGAGCGCTTCGAGCACGGTGGTTTCGGTGTCTTCATCCAGGAAGTTGACCGAGCCATCAGCTAATAGTAAGTTGACGCCCCCCTCGTGCAGGCTGCCGGCACTAGAATAAGTCGCTAGTTGTGAACGAAGTGATTCTTGGTGGATTATCGTAGGCAACTGATAAGCGTTAATGCGGTTGGCACCAAGATCGATGCCCATCATCACCCAGCCCCGATATCCCCAGGCTGGACATCTTCCGTTATAGACGTCGCGAAGTGTCTCGATGATCGCCGCTGTATTCGATAATCCGTCGGTCACGTCTTTGTCGCTGTAGCTGGTGTTTTCGCCGAAGAGCCGTTTGGTATTCTCCGCTTCCCATTTCCAGGCTTTGCATTCGTAAACCCGAGACCCACTAAAATCGTAATTGGTTTTGGCACCGACCACGCCGGGCCCGGCGTGATAGTAGGGCGAATCGGGCAAGGCCAAATCGCCGATGTCCGAGGGACAATCGAAAATGGATAGGTGTTGGGATACAACATCACCATTGCCACTCGCGACCGCATCCCCAATCAGTGTTCCGCGAGTGGCCGTCGGGGCGCAGCAGGCATCATTGCCTGTGACGACATTCGACGCCGGGTGCCGTTGATCGAATCGATCGAAGACGGCTTGCTGCTCTAAGTGAGGCAGTAAGAAGAGCAACCCGTTCCAGTTGCGGATTTCTTGGGAACCACCGCGTTCGGGAAATCGACACCATCCGTAGTCGACTCCGGCTGGTGGAAATTGTCCATGAGTATCGTGATAACCCCACAATCCCAAACCAAGTTGCTTGAGGTTGTTGGTGCAACTGATCCGCCGGGCTGCTTCTCGTGCGGCGTGAATCGCTGGCAAGAGGAG
>CALMBE010000779.1 GCA_937860165.1 uncultured Planctomycetaceae bacterium | reverse complement strand
ATGGCTCCCAGGCCCGCGAGATAGCGATTTCGATCGAAGATTGGGAGGCGATGCAATCCGGGGGGGTCACTCAAGCAGCACAGGTCGCGAGTTCACCGACCGCTACGACTATCGCTCCCCTACCCCGTCGCGTCAACAAGGTGATCCCAGGTTCCGACGAACCCAGCGATATCGAACCTTCAGCAAGCGCGGCAGAATACGAAACCGAGGACGGCGAGGTCGCTTCAGCGACCGGGGAATTAGACGAAGAGTACGAATACGAAGAGGAAGAAGTAGACGAAAACGATTCGGAACTTGCAGACTCTAGTGACGAGGAAGAAACCGACGAAGAGGAGACCGACGAACTAGAGTCGGAACTGGAAGATTACGAAGAATCCGACGAGGAGGAATACGAATACGAGGAAGAGGAGGAAAATGATTCCGAAGAAGTCGAAGACGAAGAGGAATTATGGGATTCCGAGGAGACAGAACCATCCTCCAAAACCCACAGACGGTTCGCGGAAGGTGCCTAATCGGCGATTTACGGGGAGCGTCTACACAGTGCGATTACCCAATCAGAGGGGTGATGTATAACTCCTATGGGGGGTATTCAACCCAGAATTATTTTCATAGTAATTTCGCACCAGATTTTATTTGACACTTTTCACATGTGCGTATAGTGTAGAGGCTGTTGCGGAAAATCTTGGCTGCATGGTTCGCGCTCGAGTCTCCCCGGCGGCAGCGGTGTGCGTTTGGGCACAACTTCAGCGCAGCAGAACCTACTTCGTATCGATTAACTACTCATTGCTGCGTTTTCTTAAGGGGGACTTGCAAATGATCTGGAAACAGGTTCGAGATTTTCTTTTCAACAAGGGAAGTTTGTGCGCAACACAAACACTCACCTGTTGGATTGGTGCCGTGGTGTGCGGCTTGGCAGCCATGGCAATGCCCGTTCGAGCGACCATCGTCTCGATTCCGATGAGCGTCGAGTTTAGCGAAGCGACTCCACCGGTCGGGGTGGCCCCTTGGCTGACCGTCACATTCGACGACATGAATACTCCGGGAACTGTGGAAATGACATTGGCTACCACCAACTTAACAGGCACGGAATTCGTCCGCGAACTGGACATTAATTTGAACACGGCCTACGATCCGGCCTCCGCACTGAGTTTCAGCGCCCCGGCCAAGATTGGCACGTTCGCCAATCCCACAATCAGCCAACTCCTTAATGGTTTCAAGGCCGATGGCGACGGCAAGTACGATGTCAAGTTTGCTTTCTCCACGGGTGGCGGTGCTAGTGGACGGTTCGGTGTAGGCGAATCCGTGAAATACACCATCACTGGCATCGGCCCCGCCGCGGGACTTCTCGTGGCCACCGATTTTGCCTTCTTGAGCGAACCCGATGGGGGCCATGGGCCGTTCTTAGTGGCGGCGCATGTGCAGGGCATTGGTGCTGGCGGTGACGACAGCGGGTGGATCACCCATGGCATTCCCGAACCTGCTACCGGGTGCCTCTTGGTACTAAGTTGCCTGGGCTTTTTGCTGCAACGCAAGCGATTGTGAGCAAGTTCGCCTTCGGTTCATTACATTACAACACCAATTGAAACATTAAAAAAGCCCCGGGGCGTTGAAGTTTCTATTGCGTACTCCGTACCGGACTAGCGAGCTGCCGCTTGACGGGCCGGTTGCCGGGGCGGGGAATTTTGAATCATCGTGTCGAGCATTGTGCCGATTAAGGCCGTCGTCTCGCCATCCTTGCCACTGCCGGAATTACCACCCACTACCATTACACGCGGTGTAATCTCAATCTTCTTTTCACCGACTATTTTCAAGAGCTCAATCAAAGCCGCGTTGCCACTGCCAATTTGCTCGGCGATCTGCTTGTAAGCGTTCGCTTGTGCCTCGGCTTTAATTTCCACTGATTCTGCCTCAGCCTGGGCCGCGATCACTTGCTTGAGCTTATCGTTTTCGGCAATTTTCACCGCATAGGCCGCCGTGGCGAGCCGCTTTTCTTCCTCGGCCTCTTGCTCGGTCTTGGTCAGTTGCTTTTTCTGCTCAGCGGCACGTTGTTGTTCCTGGAAAGTCTCTTGCTCTTGGAGAGCGATTTCTCGTGAAGTCTGCGTTTTGAGTAAGATGCCCAGAGTTTCTTCGTTACCCACGTCGCCGATGCGCACGGCGGTGACCGTGACTCCAATTTTCGCCATTTCGCTCACCAACATGGTCAACGATTGACTCTCCTGATGCGAGCGCTGTTTCACATAGTCGAGCGCCTTCACCCCTTCGGCATTGTTGCGGAAAATGGCGCGCACGGCCGAATTCATGACCGTCCGCAGTCCTTCTTGATCGTCTCCCACCGTCGCCACCAAGAGTGGGGCATCATGTGGTTTAATTTCGTATTCCACACGTACGTCCACCGGAAAGGTAAAACCATCGGAGGTACGGACGATGATTTCGCGTTCCTCGTCACCTTCGGAACGTGCTCCTTGTTGCGAGGTATAAAGCCGAATGTGCTTCTTTGTGGAGATTTGGGTAATTTCGTATGCTTTCGTGTTCAGGTACTCCTGGCCTTCGAGAAGCGGCTCACGCCAAATGCCACGATCCCCACGACTGACCAAGTGTCTCGATGTGGCACCTTCTGCCTCGAGCTCTTCCGCAGTCGAGCGTTCGCCGACGTTGGATTTCACCACGCCCACCATCGCTTTCTCGATCGTGGTGACCGGGGCGGGTACCACCTCAAACAGTTTGGGGTTGATACGGTAAGAACCCGGTTTCAGTACGGACGTCTGCGGCCCCTTGTAGCCCCCACCCTCAGTGAGAAAGAACTCGGCATCTTGGGCCATCTGTCCCTCGTCGGCCTCTTTCCATTCTGGGGCATACGCCGTATCTCGCGGTAACGGCTTACCATCGGACGCATTCAGGATGCCGACATTACCGGCGGGAATTTTGATGACGTCGCCAAATTCAATATCATAAATAAATGGCCAATACCAGGGATGCCAACCGGGCGGCAGAATCTTGGCCTGAGCACCCTTCTCTCCTTCGGTAGCAATAATTTTGCCCGGAGGCAAAGACGTAAACCCAATGTTTTTCGTCACGATTCCTATGCGATCCTCGGCCACATAACGAAATGAAGCCAGGGTGAAGAACACCAGCAGAACCGCTAGTGCCACCACGATCCCAACGACTCGCAATTGAGCAGAGTGCAACTGAGTCGCACTGGCGACGATCATCCCTGCTAGAACAACACCAACGATTACAAAAAGTGCGGACATGGCTTTTTCCCCCGAAACTTGTGAAAGGTTGTGCCGGACGATCAGCGATCAGGAATTTCCCCAGGCTGGTCAAGCCCTACACTGGTACAAGCGTAGCACAGGCGACCCAACTAACAGGGAATCCGGTCCCTTGGGCCAACCTCTAAGAATGAATTCGCTCCGATATTGCTAATCTTGGTAGTCAAAAGCCCATTCCGATAGGGCCAGACCTGCCAAATCTCCCGAAAATACGGGTTATGAACCCTCTCTAGGCTCGGGATGTCTACGCTTTCAGGCCCTTGTTCCACTATAATGAGGGGCCCGTGAGGGTTCAGGGGCCAGAGTTCAGGGTTCAGTGAAGAAACCCCCAAACCCCAAACCCTGAACCCCAAAACCCTGAACCCCGAACCCTCGCCATGCATATCCAAATCTACGATACGACCCTCCGCGATGGAGCCCAAGGAGAAGGAGTCAATTTCTCTCTGGAAGACAAAGTGCTCATCGCGCGACGGCTCGACGAACTCGGATTCGACTTCGTCGAGGGGGGGTATCCGTTATCGAACCCCAAAGATGCAGAGTTTTTTCAACGGATCGCCTCGACGCCACTCAAGCATTCTCGTTTGTGCGCCTTTGGCATGACCCGCCGCCGGGGGATGAAGCCCGCCGACGATATCGGGATGAAATCCCTTCTCGCATCCCAGGCCCCCGTGATCACGATTGTCGGAAAAACTTCCGATTTCCATGCCACGGAAGTTCTCGGAGTAACCCTCGAAGAAAACCTTGCGATGATCCGCGAGACGGTGGCATATCTTCGCGAACAGGGCCGCGAGGTGATTTACGATGCCGAACACTTTTTCGACGGCTGGAAAGCGAATCCCGACTACGCGGCCCTGACCATTCAAGCCGCCGCCGAAGCGGGGGCCTCGATCATCGTCATGTGTGACACCAACGGCGGCACGCTGCCCGAGGAAATCGCCTCCATCACTCGCGTTGCAGCCACCAAAGTCGACAAACCTTTGGGGATTCACACGCATAATGACTGCGAATTGGCCGTGGCGAATTCGCTCGCTGCGGTCGATGTGGGTGCCACGCACGTTCAAGGGACCATCAACGGCTTTGGCGAGCGCTGCGGAAACGCCGACTTGGTTTCTGTCATCGCCAACCTCGCCCTCAAGAAAAAGGATTACGAGATTCTCACCCCGGCGCAACCCGCTTCAGCGGGTCGGCAACCCCCCGGAACGCTCACCCACCTCACCGAACTCTCGCGTTACGTGTACGAAATCGCCAACATGCACTTCCGGGTGAATCAACCCTTCGTGGGCCCCAGTGCCTTTGCCCACAAAGGGGGAATGCATGTGCATGCCGTGGCCAAGGTGGCATCGAGCTACGAACACATCGACCCCGCCCTGGTGGGCAATGAACGCCGGGTGTTGGTCAGTGAACTCTCGGGCAGGTCGAATATTATCGCCTTAGCAACCAAGCTGAACCTGCAGAACGACAAGTCCCTCATGGACCGGGTACTCCAGCAGGTGGTCGATCTCGAAAATCGCGGGTTCCAATTTGAAGCCGCTGAGGCCTCGTTCGATCTCTTAGTCCGCAAGGCCGCAGGTACGCACACCCCGCATTTCGAGTTGGTGCAATATCACACGAGCGTCGTGAGTCGCGGCGGTACACCGGTGACCGAGGCCACGGTAAAGTTAATCGTGAACGACAAACTCTGCCATGAAGTGGCCGAGGGGGATGGCCCCGTGAACGCCCTCGACGCCGCCTTGCGGAAAGCACTCCACGGCTTGTTTCCCACCTTGAACGAAATGCAGCTCGTGGACTACAAGGTGCGCGTGATCAACTCCGACGCCGCCACCGCGGCAAGTGTCCGTGTCGTGATCGAAAGCCGCGATGCCGACACCACCTGGGGCACTGTCGGAGTCCACGAAAATGTGATCGAAGCCAGTTGGCAGGCTTTGGTGGACAGCATCGAGTACAAATTGTGTAAAGACGAGGGGTGAGGATGCAGGGGGCAGGGAGTAGGGGAATTCATCAATCGTGGTTAAATGGAATGGACATGAAATCAAAAATCGAGAACTATCGTGACTTGAAGGTGTGGCAATTGGGAATGGAAATCACACGCCAGGTCTACGAGGCTACCAAGTGCTTCCCAAAAGATGAGCAATTCGATTTGACCAGCCAAATGCGAAGGGCAGCTTCTTCAATTCCAGCCAATCTGGCAGAAGGTCATTCGCGGTCAAGTACCAAGGATTATTTGAGGTTTACCTCGATTGCGCTCGGTTCACTTTCCGAGCTTGCGACATTTTTAGAATTGTCCGGTCAGATGGGCATCGGCTCAGTGGAAAAGTTAAGAGCTATTTACGAAATGACTTTGGAGGAGCGAAAGATGTTGAGAGGGTTACAGAAGGCCTTGAGGAAAAGGCTGAATGTGGTCCAACCAGACCGATAGTGCCACTGGAATCAGTTTCTTCTTCCCTTCACCCTCTCCCCTCCATCCTCCATCCTACCCCCTCACGATGCAATCGCTCCCCTCACACTACGATCACTCCGCCGCTCAAGCTCGTTGGTATCCCTATTGGGAACAGCAGGGTTACTTCCACGCCGATCCCGCGAGCGACAAGCCACCCTTTTCGATTGTGATCCCCCCGCCGAATGTCACCGGGGCCTTGCACCTGGGGCATGCACTCAACAACACCCTGCAGGATATCCTGTGCCGCATGAAGCGGATGCAGGGGTTCAACGTCCTCTGGATGCCCGGCACCGACCACGCGGGGATCGCCACCCAGGCGGTGGTCGAGCGGCGACTCTTCGAGGAAGAAAAACTCACCCGACACGATCTGGGCCGAGAGGGTTTGGTCGCTCGCATTTGGGAATGGAAAGCCCAATACGAAAAACGCATTCTTGGACAGCTCAAGGAACTCGGTTGCAGTTGCGATTGGGAGCGGACCCGGTTCACACTCGACGATCAGTGCGCCCGGGCGGTCCGCGAAACATTCTTCAAGCTGTTCCAGGACAACAAAATCTATCGCGGCAAGCGGCTCGTGAATTGGGACACGTTCCTGCAAACCGCCGTGAGCGACGACGAAGTCTTCCACGAACCCACGAAAGGCCATTTCTGGCATTTTAAGTATCGTGTGGTTCCAAGTGACCTGAAACCGGGTGAACCGAGGCATGTCACCATCGCCACCACCCGCCCCGAGACGATGCTCGGCGACACGGCAGTTGCGGTGCATCCCGACCCCGCCGCAGCGCTGGACAAAGCCGAACGCGAGCTGCGTGAAAAACTCGCCGCCGCCCCCGAAAAGGAAAAACCCCCGCTTGCGGTTTCTCTGGAAGCACTCGTAGAACGGCGAAGAAGCAAGCTCTCGGAACTCGAAACCTTGCGCGACATGGCCCTCCGTGGAGTGCAGTTGGAATTGCCACTCACAGGCCGCAAGATCCCACTGATCGCCGACGAATGGGCCAAACCAGAGCTCGGCTCGGGCTGCGTAAAAATCACCCCCGCACATGATGAGAACGACTACCAAGTTTGGCAGCGGCACCCGGAAATTGGTGCCCGCAATATCATGACGGTCGAAGGGCTCTTAAACGACACCGTGCCCGAAAAGTATCGCGGCCTGAAAATGCACACCAAGGCCCGTGAGGCCGTGATCGCCGACATGGAAGCCGCGGGCCTCTACAACCCGGAGACGGACCGCGAGGACCGCGAGATCGACCTCCAGGTGCATTCGCGCGAGCTCCGCCGCGGTCACGAGTCCGTCGTCTGCGGTGGCGAGCGACTGAACTACCGCCAGCTGCTGACCGGTAGCTCCACCATGGCGGCGCGGTTGCGGGCGGCGGGCGTCGGCCGCGGTTCGCTGGTCGGTGTCCACCTTGAGCGCTCGACCGCCATGCTGGTGACGCTGCTGGCGATCCTGTCGGTCGGCGCCGCCTACGTGCCGCTCGATCCGGAGTTTCCGGCGGAGCGATTGGCGCACATGGTCGCCGACAGCCGACTAGCCGTCATCGTCAGTCAGTCGTCGCTGGCTGGCCACGCGCCGGCAGGCTCCTACCAGCGGCTCGATATCGACGTCGAATCCGGTAGCGGCGGCGGCGCTGTCGACTACGCCGATGCTGGCGGTGATGCGGGCGATGAAGTGGTCGAAGGCGATCGTCATGGGCCATTCCGGCGCCGGCCCGACCATCATCTCGTTCGCGGTCAACTTCCCGCAGATGACCGAAAAGCTCATCCTGGTCGACAGCCAGATGAACCGCGAGGAAAGCGCGCGCACCGGCAAATCG
>CALMBE010000778.1 GCA_937860165.1 uncultured Planctomycetaceae bacterium | reverse complement strand
ACCGGATACGGCTCGCACTTCGACGCGACGTATGCGGAAGGGATTAAAGGCACTTTCGAGGCCGTGCTCGCTGACATCCACCAGGAACCCGATGGCCCGCAGGTTGACATCCGCTCGCTTGTGAATCTCCAAGCAGGACCGGTGCTCAGCCTCACCAAAACCTTGTCAGACGGGAAGACCGCGGTAGTCTACGCCGTGAAAGTGAGCGACGAACCTCAAATGGCCCGCTCCCTCCAGCGGATGTTCGAGACCGATGAAGGAGTCCACCGCAAAACGGTCGGCAAGTACGAAATGTGGGAATTTGCAGGGAGTTCAGCTACCGATACCGACGAAGTTGCCCTGGGGCCCAATCTCGCCGAATGCGCGCTGTGCGTGGCCGAGGACTACTTTTTTGTCGCGACTTCGGCAACGGATCTCGAATCACTGTTGTCAGATCCACCTTCAGCCAAACTCAACGACGAGAAGTCGTACCAAGCACTGCAGACCCAAGCAGCCGCCACGCGCTCGCAGCACACGATTGGCTGGCATATTGCCCCGGTTGCCGCCGGTGTGAGACCGCTCTATGAAGAGTTGCGTACCGCTGGCACCGCAGACCTTGGCCAGTTATTGGGTGAAGCCCCGTCCGACAACCACCGCGTCGACTTGTCACGATTGCCCACCGGCGCAGTCCTTCCGGGGTTCATCGCTGCTAGTTGGGGACTCATCGACCAGGTGGACGATGGCTGGCTAATGCGCGGTTCTATACTCAAGCATGTGGAGTAAAAAGTTGTTCCGAAAACTAAACACCATTTTCTGTTGGCTGCTTGTTGTACTTCCGGGGGCTACGACGTCCGGTGGCGAAGCCGTCTACGAAACACCCGCCAAGCTTGTGTTCGAGCCGTATCGACTGCCCAATATGCACGTCGGCATCTCCACGGAGTTACTCAATGCCCTGTTGGCCAAAAACACCCGGACCCACGCGCCGTTTCGGGAAAATATTCTGGGCACCACTTATCGTGGCACGAGCACCACCGACGCCCAATTCAGCCTCCGCACAGAACCCGACGACGACATTGCGATCACCTTGCTGTGGAACGCGACAATCGCTTCCCGGTCCCACAGTTCCACAAATCGTACTGACGTCAGTAGTCGCAGCACGACCCACATCAACGCCAGCAAAAAGTTGATCCGACAAGAAGACGGTTGGCACATCGAACCAGCTCAGGCCTCGACGTCCTCCAGGTCGCAGATCACGGGATTGAAGGTCCGGCGTCTGTTCGGACGTCGAATCGCGCGTCGTCGAGTGTACCAGCAACGGCCCACCGTGGACCGGAGTGTCGCATCTCTTGCCGCACGGAGGACCCGCCAGGAGTTCGATCACTCCGTCAACACCATGCTCGCCAGCTTGGAAGGTGACTTTGACCGTCGTGTTCGTCAACCACTAGCCGAGCGCGACTTGCTGCCGGTGGTCGTCCAACAACACTCGACCAACGATTCCCTCCAACTGACACTCTTGCAGGCCGATGCCGAGCAGCAGGGTACTCTCACCGGATTTTCCCACAGCGTCCCCCAGTCCGCTGGCGACATTTCTCTGAGCTTGCATCAGTCAGCTTTCAACAATTTTGCCACCGACCTACTCGCTGGAGAGCGGCTCGACGAAGACCAACTGGCCGCACAACTTGGTAAACTTCTCGGCTGGAAACCGCTGGGGCTTCAACGGTCTGATTCGGAGAAACGCTGGTCCATCGATTTTGACCAAGCGAATCCGCTTCGTGTAGAATTCCACGAAGGCATCGTCATGGTCACACTACTAGCACGAGGTTTTCAAATAGATGACCAAGCGATCCCCGGCGCACGATTGCGGGTCGCTTATCAACTCAGCGTCGCTGACTCCCAACTCGTTGGCCAGCGCCAAGGTCGCATCGAGATCATGCCCGTGGCGACGGGCCCGGCGGCTGAAAATGTCGGCGTGCGTTTTCAAGTCTTCCGCAGCATGCTTAGTCGCCGCTTCGATCGCCTTTTCCCCGCCGAGTTCACTTGGTCGGAACCTCCAGTAGCGCAGAATTGGCCACCACACGCCGCCCTCTACTTTTCGCAACTTCAGGCGCGCGACGAATGGCTGCAAATCGGTTGCAGTCTGATCCCGGGCAGTCCGACTTACTCGCCTCCCGTGGTCCGGTCAGTTAAGTGACGCGCGTGAGTCGCTGCACATAGGCGGCAAGCAATTCCTGGGCCGCGGGTTGGGCGAGCGCTAGCGCGTCCCAGTGGAGGGTGATGTACATGTCATAGGCGTATTTGGCAACGATCACCGACACCCGCGTCCCCGGCCTGATCGGCGGCACGCCCGTGATTCGCTCCAACACCGCACCGCCGCTGATCCACTTGCGGTGTTCGTGCTCCAGCGGCAACCGCGCCAACGCTCGCCCCGAATTGCTCAATACCGCCGTGGCGAACGACCGGTTCGACCGTAACATCCATCGAATCATTCGAGGAAACCGGCAGGCGTATCCGAGCCCTCCCATAAAATAGAGCGGCAACCGCCATTTCCGCACCGCCTCCATTTCGTCGCGGATCCCGTTCACCAGCCCTTCTGCGTCATCACATTTCCTAGGTGTGCGGCCTAAGAACCAGAAGCCAAGTACGTTGGTCGCGGGCAAACGCTGATCGCTCCGGGAGCGCAGGCTCACCGGGACGTTTACCACCAGTCGGCGGTGGTCCCCACTGTGCTTCCGATTCCAATCGCGAAGCGTTACTAAAAACTCGGCCAACAGAAGATCATTGACGCCGGCGCCGGAACGCGAAGCACGGGCCTGCAAACGGTCGCGTTCTTCCTCGGTAAGTGTGTGGGCAATATACCCCAGGTCTGCACCAGCAGTGGGCGCTGGAGGGGGTTGTTCCCGAGGAGCCGCCACGAGCGCCGGTCGACTCAGCAAACGCCGGAACCAGGAGTCAGCCGTCATCCAGGTGTCTCGCCAATTGGGGCGATAGCCAGCCTCGGTGAGCCCATAGTCACCCCGCATCGACAGCCGCTCGGGATCGAGAGCAGGCAGCTTGGCGACGGGATCTGCTCCCGCGACAGCCGAGTCATAAGCCACCAATATATCGGCCACAAACTGCAAACCCCCCAAGGCGTCGCAACAGGCATGGTGAAATTGTATCACCAGCCGACTTTGCTCCGCCGACGCCCGCACCCAGAGCCGTACTCCCACGTCCTTCGTGAGATCGATGGTGCGACCTGCCGCATGATCGATCGGTATCCTACTTTCGGCCCAGTCGAGTGGTAGTGGGCAAACTTGTGCCTTCACCCAGCGAGGAAACTGGCCCGGCGTGGCATCGAGATTGGCCGCTAAGAGCGGATGACGGTCCAGACAGACGCGAACCGCGGTTTCCATCGCCTCCCGCTGCAATTGACCTCGGAACACGAGCTCCAGCGGAAAAGTGGTCGGATAGTCGGGCCGATCATCGCACCAATAGTAGAACTCGAACGGTGTCAGGGGCAAAGGAAACAGCTCGCTTGCCATGATTTTCTACGCCCGCGGGAGGTTTTTCGTGAGAGTGCCTGCTAAACTACTAGTGTAATCCGCCTGCAACCCATTGCACGCAGTTGGCCTCAACCATTCTCAACAATATCTCCAGTCACCAGGAAGCGCCATGCCTATCGACTATGCTTGCCAGGGTGCTGTGGGCTATATCACTCTCAATCGGCCGCCGGGAAACAACTACGATCTGGCGGGCATGGAGGAATTGGCCCGCGCGATCCAAACCGCCACCAACGACGACGCAGCGCGGGTCATTGTGCTCCGCAGCGGCATTCGTGCGCTGTTCTGCTTGGGAGCGGATGTCCGCTATCTCACCGAGGCCACACTGGAGGAAAACCTCGCCCTTGCCGATCAGGCCCATGCCACGCTCAGTAGCATCGCCAACATCCCCAAGCCGTTTATTGCCCTCTTGGAAGGACACGCGTTGGGGGGTGGCTTGGAGATCGCATTGGCTTGTGACTTCCGGTTTGCCGCGGCCGGCAACTACAAAATCGGTTTACCCGAAGCACAACTTGGCCTCATGCCAGGCAACGGCGGCACGCAGCGTTTGGCCCGCTTGATCGGGCCGACCAAAGCCCTTGAGCTTCTGTTCGCCGCGCGGCGGCTCAGTCCGATCGAAGCGCAGGAACTGGGAATTGTCGATCGCCTGTTCCCCGCCGCGGACGCCGCCCGCCACACGCACGAATTTGCCGACAAGCTCGCCCAAGGCGCGACTACCGCACTGGGTGCGATGAAGCTCGCCGTCTGGCAAGGCATCGAGCGCCCGCTCCGCGAAGGGCTTGAGCTGGAGAAAAAACATGTGACCCCTGTGCTCACCAGTACCCAGTTCCGCGAAGGCGTGAGTGCCTTTCTGGAAAAACGCCCGCCGAACTTTCATCCCTAGCTCAGCGGGCTGAATCTGACGAAGGAGTACCCGTGAGAAACGAGTGCGTCTCGCGGGCCCAACTTGTCGTAGAATTGGAACCACGAAAAAAGCGAAAATCACGAAAAGGTCAAATGCGACCGCTTAGCCATGGCTCAAAAATAACTTCCCCATTTCAGAAAAACCACAGAGTCACGGAGGACACTGTGAAAAAGTGGGGAACACTTCAGCCGTCTGAAGTTGCTGTTGGTAGATTTTGGGTTTTGGATTATGTCTGGGGGGCATGGCGACGTGCGTGAAGGTTTCTGGAACATCGACGCGGGATGCGGTTCGCCTCGGCGCATTGACCGAGTCGGAAGCGCGGAGTCTGTTTCAGCAAGGGGAAGAGGCGGTGGTGTTCGCGCTGCTGGCCTTGAGCAAGCAGTTGGCCGAGGCGCAGGGGAAGACCGACCCAACCGTAGGCTTTCGCCTCTGCCGCTGCCCATTGCCGCCGTACACGCTCGTCCATCAAGGGTTCGAGCGCCTGGAATTTCGCTTCAATCCGCTGAACCGCCACTGCATCCTGCATGACGCCGTGAGAGCAAACCCCAGAAAATCAGTCAAGTTGAATTGACGCGAGACCTAAGTCCCCGTGGGCCCCCTAATGTACGAAATCATAGACTTTCTCTCCCCCTAGATAGGTCTGCAGCACCTTGACACTACGCACATCTTCCAGTGGGCATTCCAGAAGATCGCGATCGATGACAATCATATCAGCGAGTTTGCCTTTCTCAATCGAACCCTTCTCAAGTTCTTCAAACGAAAGATAGGCGTTGTTGATGGTATAAAGCCGGAGTGCCTGCTGACGAGAAATCCTCTGCTCCGGACGCAACGCCTCCTCAGTCCCGCGCGGAATTCGCGTTAATGTGACCCATATCCCAAGAAACGGATTGTAAGGATTGATACTTCGCAGGCTCCCGATCTTTTGCATATGATCCGTTCCCCCTCCAACGATGACTCCCGCATCGAACAATGAACGGTAGGGTTGGAAATATTCAAGTCGCTCGAGCCCAAAATGTTTAGCTAGCGTCACGCCATCAAGGTATAGCCAAGAGGGTTGCAGATCAGCGACGATCCCCAGATTCTTCATCCGTGTAATAGACTCCGCGCTCATGAAATTGCAGTGCGTGATACATGGCCGTGTGGGGGCCAAGTCGATCGTCTCCGCGACGCGTTCGTAAGCATCAATTAAGTTGTGAACTGCACCATCGCCGACCGCATGCGCAGTCATTTGAAGTTCATGGGAGAGTGCCATTTTGGCGATTTGGTAGAGTCGCTCGGGCGCGATCTTGAGAGTTCCCCGATAGTCTGGATCGTTGATGGAATAAGTCTGACTAACCCCCCAAGGCTCTCGCATGAAGGCACTACCGGTGAGCATTCCGCCATCCAGGAAAACTTTGATACCTCGCAGCCAGAGTCGGTTGTTGTATGCATGCAGTGGGTGTTGCGCGGCGGTTTCGATTTGCTGACGGATTGTGGCTGGTTCCGCGTTGGAGTCGACCCCGTAATACATGAAGACGCGAACGGTCAGAGCTTCCTGTTCCAGCAGAGATTGGTACAGTTCCATTCCCGATTGACTGGTATTGCGATCCGAGACACTGGTAATACCCACCGAGTTATAGTCATGCAACAATTTTCGCAGCAATTCCTGTTGCTCGGTCAGCGTCGGAGACTTTAAACTTCCCTTGTATTTGATGATGGACGAGGCTCCCCGAATAACACCGCTAATTTCACCTTGTTCGTCGCGTTCGATACGTCCCGTCGAATCGCTAGGGAGTTGATAATTGTCGTCGATGCCACTCAACTCGAGCGCCAGAGAATTGGCGACCAGATCTGGACCTGTTTGGAACACGACAGGGTTACGTGGTGATACCTGATCGAGTTCTTCGCGAGTTGGAAAACGCCGCTCCGCCAACCGAGTAATAAACATCTGATTCACGCTGACCCACTCCCCCTCGGGCAACGCTTTCGCGCGGTCGCCGATATACTTCAGCACATCACCGATCGTGGCGACGTCCGGTACGACGTGATCAAATTCGTAAGTGGCAGCATCCGCTGCATGTACATGCGAGTCGATCAGCCCTGGGAGCATCATCGCCCCATCGAGATCGATGACATCCGTAGCCGGCTTGGCCAGTCTCCGGATCTCTTCGTTCGAACCGACAGCCGCGATGCGATCCCCGCGTACCGCTACCGCTTCTGCGATACTGAATTCATCATCAACCGTGACAACCTTGCCATTCACAAAAATGCGATCGACTTCTTGAGCGCGCACCAAGCGTCCGGTCATAGTGACCAGTAAGTAAATAGCGAATCCGGTGATGAAACATCCCACATTCCGCACATCTCGAGTGGATAGTTTTATATTTTCCAGGGCTGCTAGCAATTGGTTTCGCAAGTTTTTAACCTTTCGACATTTTTCCAATTAATGATAACGACGTGACCAAGTTTACTCTATATTCCATTCAACCAGAAGTGCCGGCAACGAGTTGGGCGACATTGGTTCTTTTGGAAAGCTTTTCCGTATCAGGCAATATACGCTTTTGCTCAATCCGAACTCCTCAGGCACTGTTCACATGTGCGCGCTGGCGACGTTGTATTTCCCAAGCTCATCCAGCACCTTTCGCCGTTGATATTCCCAGTCCTCTCGCGACCCTGGAAGCGTCGCGGTCGCCAAGAGCATCCGTCTCACCGCGAACGCCAGCGACAGCAATGGAACGGTCAGCAAGGTCGATTTCCGCACGATCAGCGCGTGGGTTGAGGACGCGGCTCGCTTCAGCGAATCCAATGACAACAACCAATTCAGCCAGACGATGACGGTGGGCATATCCACATAAGAGTTTTTGTGGTCCACCACACTCCAAAAAATATGTATCGGGAAACACAATTCTCACTTAAGGTGAGGGTGAACTGAGCAACCACTGGACAAAAATTGGAGTATCCAGGAGTTAAATTCGGATAGTAGTATCTATAAGGTTCATATAGAATCCCACACTTTGGGGGCTCTGCGAACTCATCGGGCTGAATGTCCGTTGATCCAAAAATGTAACATAATTTGAATGCTGCGAGTTCGATTTTGGTCGTGAAGATCATTTTCTGCAGTGCCCTTTTGGGTGATGTGGCCAAGTTCTGCAGACTTCCGGGCCTTTTGCCTCGTAAAAGAATGTTAAGGATCCTGAAGCGAACACTGGGGGTGAACATGAAACTTACCCAAAACAACTTCCTAGGTTTCTTTTCCCTTAGCTTGATTAATGGGTTGAGCAACAATGCGATTATTGTTTACCAGGCATTTGGTGAAACCTCTCACACGATCGACGTCACCAGCTCCCCGCTGCCCCGCGGGCCTGGGTTCTCGTCAGCCTTTCAGGGTAACTTAGTCATTGCTGACCAAAGTATCTATGGGAATACCTTCCCTCAAAGCTATCCCGTAGTTGTGGAGAAAGATAAGTCGATTTCCGCTGAGATTATGCTTAGGCACAACACACCAGGGGTTGCAGATGATGAGCAAGCTATTTGTGAATTGATCGGCCACTGGGGAGGGATCAGATGGCACACGAGCCCATCGTTGTGGTCCAACGCGTTCGTACTAGAGACTTTTCTCCAGGCTGAAATAGCAATAGGCAACAATACCGCACTCTTTGACAATGTTGTTATAGCTTCACAGTACTTTAGGCCATCGGGCCTGAAGGCGATTCTTGAACCTCGTGCTTTGTCACATCTTAACTTTGGGGTTCGAGTCGACACAACCAACACCGCAAG
>CALMBE010000777.1 GCA_937860165.1 uncultured Planctomycetaceae bacterium | reverse complement strand
GCAGTTCCGGCACGTCCCGCCAGCGCTGCCGGAACTGCGGAATACCTTGTTCCGGCCTACGACCTCGAATGACTAAGATCAAACAGACTGTTTGGTATTCGCGCCCATTCGCGTGATTCGCGGGCTAAAATCTGGCAGTGGAGGGCTAAAGCACTACAAACAGGCTCAATTTCGGTTGCCAAAAAAATTCTGTTCGAGGACTTGCACGAATGTACTCACGATGGCACAATCAGTGAACATTTGTCTGGTTGTGTACATCCGTTATCAAGTGAGGTGCCGACATGCTCGCCAAATTGCTCGCCCCGGTCCCGGAAGAGGCAACCACGAATCGCTCCAATTACACGAATGACAATTTAGCCGAATTGGCTGTTGGAAAGATTGTCTTGAAGGAGGAGAGCTACCAGATCATGGGGGCTTGTTTCGAGGTTTACAACGAGCTGGGGAGCGGCTTCCTGGAAGCAGTCTATCAAGAGGCTCTCGCGCTGGAATTCCGTGATCTGGCAATTCCTCATCTTGATCAACAAACCCTGCAATTGAGATACAAGTCACATCAATTACGCACACCCTACAAGCCCGACTTCATTTGTTTTGGAAAAGTTATTCTCGAAATCAAAGCCGTCTCGCGGCTAACGGAAGAGCATCGCTCTCAAGTTCACAATTACCTCAAGGCCACTGGATTCAAGCTTGGTCTACTTGTCAACTTCGGACAGCACCCTAAAGTGGCCTACGAGCGTATTGTCCGCTGATATCCATTCGTGCAATTCGTTCTATTCGTGGTGGAGAACAAAATGCTTGCCAAGCTGCACACCCTGTCGCTGCTGGGAATTGACGCCATTCCTGTGGAAGTGGAGGTTGATGTCTCCCCGGCGGCCATGCCGAAGATTCTCTTGGTGGGACTCCCCGAAGCTGCCGTTAAGGAGAGCATCCACCGCATCGAACGGGCCCTGGTCAATAGTGGGTATGTGCGACCTCAAAATCGCGTGGTGATCAATCTGGCCCCGGCGGAACTCCCCAAGCAGGCCGCCTCGTTTGATCTCTCGATTGCCTTGGGTCTCTTGGCCGCCAGCGGGCAGCTCGACTCCGACTTATTCGACCAATATGCCATCGCGGGGGAACTCGCTCTCGATGGCCAGACGCGTCCCATCAAGGGTGCCTTGTCGATGGCCATATCGGCAGCAGCGGGCATGGGAACCAAGCACAGAATACGCGGCATCGTTGTCCCTTCCGCCAACGCTGCCGAGGCAGCCGTGGTAGAGAATATCGAAGTGGTGGCCGTCGACACACTCGCCCAAGCTGCGGCTTTCTTCGCCGGGCACCTGCCGATCGAGCCCACCCCGTCGCGGCTCGATCAATTGTTCAACGAACTCGGCGGTTACGAAGTTGATTTTGCCGATGTCCGTGGACAAGAAATGGCCAAGCGGGCGATCACCCTTGCTGCTGCTGGAAATCACAATTTACTCATGGTGGGGCCTCCAGGATCCGGGAAAACGATGCTCGCCAAACGGATTGCGAGCATTCTGCCGGGCTTAAGCGCCGAGGAATCGATTGAAACCACTCGTATTTACAGCGTCTTGGGCAAGCTGCAGCGGGGCAAACCCTTGCTCGCACGACGGCCATTCCGCGCCCCCCACCACACGATCAGCAATGCCGGCTTGGTAGGTGGAGGTTCTACCCCTTCGCCCGGGGAAATCAGTTTGGCCCACAATGGTGTGCTCTTTCTCGACGAGCTCCCGGAGTTTCATCGGCAAACCTTGGAAGTCCTGCGCCAACCGCTCGAAGATGGTCGCGTGTCGATAAGCCGCGCCTTATGTTCGACCGAGTTCCCGGCTGATTTCATGTTGATCGCGTCCCTCAACCCCTGCCCTTGCGGGTATCGCAATGATCGCCGTCGGGAATGTCATTGCACGGTGCCGCAGATCGAGCGCTACATGTCGAAAATCAGCGGCCCGCTGTTGGATCGCATCGATCTGCATATCGAGGTCCCAGCCGTCCCCTACGGAGAGCTCTCCTCCTCGGCCCTCGGCACGAGTAGCCAAGTGATGAAAGAAACTGTTATTGCTGCGCGATCCAGGCAGGCGACTCGTTTTGAAAATGCCCGGACTCGCACAAATGCACAAATGACTTCCCGCCAATTGCGCGAGTACTGTCCTCTGGATGCCACTTGTCAGAAGTTGCTTGAACAAAGTGTCGATCACTTGGGTCTTTCGGCCCGCGCCCACGACAAAGTGCTGCGCGTCGCCCGCACCATTGCCGATGTCGACAATGCCGAATACATTTCGCCCGAACACATCAGCGAGGCAATCAACTACCGCATGCTCGACCGGCAGTTCTGGAGTTAGGAATGATTGAACAATAACTTCCCCATTTCAATAAAACCACAGAGCCACGGAGGACACTGAGGAAATGGGGGAAGTGATTAGGCGAGCCGTAAGCAGACCACACTAGTGGGTGTGGTGCCCTCGCCCGGAGTCTTTTCCGGCTGTCATTTCGAGGTACTCCGAGAAATCTGGCCAGATCCCTCGGAGTACC
>CALMBE010000776.1 GCA_937860165.1 uncultured Planctomycetaceae bacterium | reverse complement strand
CGTTGTTGCCCTTGTTGGTAGCGACAAAACCGCGACCTGCGCCCGTTGCCTTGGCAGTCAAGCCGTTGAAGTTCACCGCGGTACCGTTGTTGTTATTCACGAACACAGCATCGCCGTCGACGCTTTCGGCATCGAGCGGTGTAAAGGTAATCGTGCCGCCCGTGTTGGCCTGGATATCGACCGCTTCCTGAGTGCCAGCGGTATGGACTGTCAGTTGATTGAAGGCTGCCGTGCCACCATTTTGCGCGGTCACGACAAGTCCCGCACCTGTGCCCGCACCGACCCCAGTACCATTGTCGATCGTGAGATTGTCGACGATCAGATTATCAACGTTTTCTACCCGCATCCCTGCGCCATTCGAATGGATGATGCCACCGCTTCCAACCGTGGTTCCGCTGCCGATCCGCAGGGTTCCGGTACCATCGATGTTGACCAACCGGATACCCTCGTTTGTCGATATGCCCGTGGTGAAGACCTGGTCGAAGTTTGCATTGCCGGCCCCGATCGCAAGACCTGAGATGTCAATCGCCGTACCAGTCCCCGAGGTGGCTACGTTGGTATCACCCGTGCTGGTGACGATCAACGTGCCGTCGCCAGAGGCCAAGAAGCCCGTGCCATCGACCGTGTCGATATTGAGATTCGTAAACTGGTAGGTGACATCCGCTCCACCACCGGTGATCGCTACGCCATTATTCGCACCCACATTGTTGGCAGTTACCAATCCATTGAAGCGGATCGTGCCGCCGGTGTTGGCATTAAGGAGCACGCCTTCGGAGCTTGTGTCGGTCACGTCACCCCCGAAGGTGACGTTGTTGGCCGTGCGCATTCGAATATCGACCGCGTTGCCTCCGCCAGTATTGGTGACGTTGGCATTGACGGTGATCGTCGACAACTCGTCGGCCACCGCGCTTCCCACATTATTCAAGGCGTCGCCGGTACCCGTGTTGTCGATGAGACTGTCATCGGCGGAGTCATTGATGACGAGCGTACCCCCCTTGTCCATGAAGACCGTATTGGCGTTGGCCGCCGTGGCCCTGAGGTCCGCAAAGGTGATCGAGGTGCCGAGGTCGTTGCCAGTGATCTGCAGGGCGCTGAAATTGCCCGACGAGTTGATGTTGATCCCTTGATCCGGTGTGGCAGGGAGATCGAGTGTCTGCGTGAAGTTGATGACCGCGTCCATGTTGTTTTGCAAAATAATGGCAGCGGCGGTGTCGGTATCAGCTGCACCATCTTGAATGGATCCCGAGTAAGCAATAATGCCTCCGGTGCGATTTTGAACGACAAAATTTGAACCATTTGAGTTGGTGATCTGAGCGGCGATGTTCATACCACCCGCGCCACCGTCGATTGTCATACCGGTACCAGCACCATCGACCGTGACAGTGTTTTCCACAACCGCCGTCCCGGTAACATCCCTGAAGAGAATTGCCGTGCCGCTGGGGTTGTTGATATCCAAGTTCGCCAAGTGCGGGGCGTTGATGCCGTTAGTTGTGGGATTGTCGGCCTCTTCGGCCAATTCTTCCGCAGTATTGGCGAGATTGGCCGTGTCGGCTACGATGATATTCGTGCCGTTGTTGATCTCGAAATTGTTGATCGTGTTGTTGTCGGAGAGTACAAACAGATCGGTGGGCCCCGCGGCGTTGATCTTCGGAGCGGCTAACATAGCAGCTCCCGTGATCGTTTCCGGCAGAGAGATACTCCCCAGTTCTACCGAGTCGACAATATGGTCGACCATGTCTCCTTCTTGATTGAGTCCTTCACCCAACAGCTTTACGTTGTCGAGCAAGGTTATGGTTTGCGTGGGCGCCAGCACCGAACCGCCATGCACATACACAATCCCATTTTCTTGCTGCACAGCCTCGGCTAGTTCGAGCGTGGTAAAAGGATTCTCAAACGTACCGTCGCCGCCGACTCCCGCGTTGTTGTTTACGTGGAGAAAGTGAAATGCTGCGTTGGTATCAGCATCGGTAAGCGCATCTCCCGAAGCACGAATTTCGTCCCGGCTAGTGGTTGAAATATAATCGTTGCGCCAGACAGGTTCCCGGAAGCGGTCGGCCAGAACTCCGCAAGGCGCATTCTGGCTATGGGTACGTCCTACGAACCAAGTGAGCCCGAACATCACATTGGTGTGATAAATGTCGTCGTCGGTCACTTGCAGCGACAGGGCCAGGTCGGGTAGTGCATATCCGCGCATTCCCACGCGATAACCCGTGTCGTCCGCGCTCCCTCCACCCAGTTGGTACACACCCGCGATCGCCCAAGCGTCGAGGTCATTGATTCGCTTGGCCGCTTCAGCATCGATCACCGAGTGGGCCGTGTCGATGGTTACCCGTTCGAGTCCGGCAAACAGTTCATTTTCTCGGAAGCTGATCGTGTCGATGTCGATCAACGTGGGGTCGCTGGTCTTCGTCCGGGACAGAGGAAAATACCCGTTCAGCCGCAGGTCGAACGATTCGCCCAGCGATTCCAGGCCGAAGCCGAGTTGCGTGAAAAAGTTGTCGGCCTTGGTGTTTTGACCGTCGGTCCAAAAACTCATGCCGAGGATCCGCTCGGAATCCATACCCCGGTTGAGGTTCACCATCTCGCGGTAACCGGCTCCGAGGTTAAATCCTCCGCCGAAGCCATCGCTCATGGTACCCTGGCCATCGAGGAACCAAGTTGCGTTGTCGAGGTTGAACACCTTCATGGTGCCCAAGCTGACGACACCGGCCTGTGTGCCGTAGCCTTCGCTGCGATACCCGAACCGCAGCGGCGTGCCTAACTCGCGGCTAAAATAGCTTCCCGAGGTGGTGTAGCTCGCCGGTGCGACGGCATTGGTCCCCGACGAGAGCCCGTCGGCATGGACCACTTGAGCGGCCAGTTCCGGTGTCGCTGCTAGGCTAATTCCCAGCGAAATCACAATTGCGAGCCAGTAACTTGGCACCTGAAGAGATGGAAGCCTCATGCGATGCTACTCCTGTCACTTGCCTCAGAGCAAACCGTTTCCAGGGGACTTACAGAACCCGCGCACCGCACCGAAGGAGAATCGGCATGATTCTCACGTCGCGCGAACCGCGCAATTCTGCCCCAGCAATGGTCACCCATCGAGACAAAAATCCTGCGAAGATAAGTTTGGTAGAAGAGATTGGGCCTCGGACGATTCGAGGCGGGCGGATCGTAGAAAGAGATTCCAGCCACTGCAAGAGCAGTTTTTTATCTACCGAAAAGATTTTTGCCTCCTCACCAGAATCTGTGGGTGAATTCTGGTTCGGGTAAGGCTGCGAGATTGTGATACAGGGCGATTTCGACGGCTTGGTAGGTGCGAAAGCCGTATGATTTTCTGGTGGTCCGTTTCACTTTGTTGTTGAACCCCTCGACGACCCCTGAAAAAAGGGCCCCCTGCGCGCGAAACCAGTTGAGGATCCACTCCCGATGATTGCGTAAGGTGCGAGCGACCTTCTTCATGGGCTCCAACTGGGAACGCATCGTGCGGGTACACCACTGGTCGAGGAACTTCGCTGCCCAACCCGGGCTCACATATTCCCAGAACCGCTGAAGGATCGACCTGGAGTTCCCGAGCGACTTCCACCAGTCGGCGCGCTTGCTCTTCGTCGAGTTGCAGCGTTAAGGTCATGTACACTCACCTAGCTGCAACAGCTTAAGAAATCTGCCTTGCCCCGATTTCACCCGAAAATTGGGTGCCAGACTGAGCCCATTATACAGCAACGGTGCGCTAATGCAAAAACCGAGCCGCTGACCACAGGACAACTGCAAAGTCGAACATTGGAACCGCCAAGCTCACCTAGAATACGGAGAAGTGAACACTAATCTTCGCTAATCTGCGCTAATTATTGGATTAGTGGTCATTAGCGAAGATTAGGCATGGCTCAGAATTAACTTCCGCATTTCAAGGCTGGCTGCCTTTGGCCTGTACACCGAAGGTGTAAAATCTTTCAGCCCAGGGTTGTCCCGGTCCGCCGGGA
>CALMBE010000775.1 GCA_937860165.1 uncultured Planctomycetaceae bacterium | reverse complement strand
GACGGGGTGCAACCGCAGTGCATTTCC
The DNA here is from genome assembly GCA_937860165.1 of uncultured Planctomycetaceae bacterium. Lineage (GTDB taxonomy): Bacteria > Planctomycetota > Planctomycetia > Pirellulales > Lacipirellulaceae > Bythopirellula. The sequence goes on along the minus strand of CALMBE010000775.1, from coordinate 1,646 downwards.
AGCGAGTTCTCCGTGCTCGTCACTTCCCGAAAAGTTTGTGAAGTCGGACTGCAATTGCGGTCCGCGACCCAGTTGATTCTTCGCCCAGGCGTAGAGGTCTCCCGCGGGCGCGCTGAGTGAATCCGCGTCAGTGGTCGCATTCGGAAACTTGCCCCGGGCGACCAGGTCAGTCGTGAGAAACTTAGTTCGGAGGGTGCCCAGAAGTTGGCTGTAAATTCTCCCTCCATCCTGGAAACGCACTTCGAGTTTGGTCGGATGCACGTTCACGTCCACCAAGTCCGGAGGCATGGTCAGATTCAAAAAACAAATCGGGTAACGGCCCGTGAGCAACAAGCCGCGATAGGCTTCTCCCAACGCATGTTGCAGCGAACGATCGCGGATCGTGCGCCCGTTGAGCATAAGATATTGCATGCGGTTGTGCCCCCGGCTGTGGCTAGGATTGGCGACGTAGCCGACCAAGCGGATCGGATCGTCGGATCCTTGTTCAGCGCTGTCCACCGCGATGAGCCCAGCAGCCAACTCGGCCCCACAGAGCATCGCGATCCGATCGCGCAAGTCCTCGACTGCCGGGAGGTCATGGGTGATGCGGCCCCCATGGCTGAGTGTGAAATGGACGCCGGGTGCGGCCAGGGCCAACTTGGTCACGGCCTCGGTGATGTGCCCCATCTCGGTCTGGGTGGTGCGCAGAAATTTGTGGCGGACGGGGGTATTGAAGAACAATTGGCGAACTTCGATGGTGGTTCCCGTTGGGCACCCCACGGGAGAAATGGGTTGCGCCTGCCCGCCAACGATTTCCAACTCGGCCCCGGATTCGCAGTCGGCAGGTCGGCTGCGGAGCACCAGGCGGCTCACCTCGGCAATCGAAGCCAAGGCTTCGCCGCGAAATCCCAAGGTCGAGACATGGAACAGGTCGTCAGCAGTGGCGATTTTGCTCGTGGCGTGACTGGCCACCGCCAGCGGCAACTCCACCGCCGAGATTCCGCAACCGTTGTCGGTAACACGGATCAGTTCGACCCCCCCCGCCTCGATGGAAACATCAATCCGACGCGCCCCGGCATCGAGCGAGTTTTCCACCAATTCCTTCACGACACTCGCCGGGCGCTCGATCACCTCACCGGCGGCAATCTTATTCACGACACTCGAAGATAGTTGGCGAATGGGCATGGGGAGAGGGGGCTAGGGACTGGGGGCTGGGGACTTGGGGAGTGGGGGCTGGGGTACGAAAAACGTGGGAACTCGACTCGAAATAAATCTCTTTCTTCCAGCCCCCAGACCCCTTTCTTCACAATTGATATTCCTTGATTTTGCGATACAGGGTGCGCTCGCCGATGCCGAGCAGCTTGGCGGCTTCTTCTCGATTGCCCCCGGTAAACTCCAGGGTTTCAGCAATGAATCTTTCTTCGAGCTCGGTCAGGGGCTTTCCTACTAATCCCGCCAGGCCTGGGCTTCCCCCTTCCGAGTTTGTCGAGCTATCCACCGCGAGCTCCTCGGGAAGGTCGTCCAGGTCGAGCACCTGATCGTAGTCGACCACCACCATGCTTTCGAGGAAGTTCTTAAGTTGCCGCACATTGCCGGGCCAATCAAACGACATCAGTCTTCGGCGGGCGGCAGTGGTGAGGCTTTTGATCTCTTTATGATGCCGCTGG
>CALMBE010000774.1 GCA_937860165.1 uncultured Planctomycetaceae bacterium | reverse complement strand
CTCACTTCAGCCCAATCGGCTCCAATAGTATTCTCCGTGTTGGCAGGTAATACTGTGACTAGCAAAGGGGCATAGGGGACCAGCACGAGCGGTTCGTCAAGCTGAATCGAGGTGCCGTCAAAATGGGCTTTAACACTAATAATTGGCATGAAGATATCCTTGAGAGTGAACGGCCCCGACTGCTGTATTCTTACTGACGAAACATGAAACATCAAGTTCTTCCCAACATGTCATGGAGGCAGAATGGAGCAGTGGAAATTCCTGGAAAGCGCGCCGCATAAAACCGGGATTTGCGCGGACAGGAGGGATTCAGCAGAGTCAAGAATCCCGAATTCTGGGGGTCGAATTTGCTGGATAACATGTCCGCCGAGCGATAGACTGATTCTTTGACCTTATTTGACCACCCCCAACACCCCATCCGCGAGGAGCCTGGTCACGTGACGCGGGAGCGGATAAAATCGTGGAAAACGAGATTCCCCCTGGAGAAGGCCTGCGCAGATCCCGCGTTGAACGCTTCAAAACGCACCGGTTGGCCCCCTGTTCTCGTTTTCGGCCCTGCGCGAATGGGGCCGGAGTCGGAAAACCGGCAAAAATTTGCCTCGCGCTAGACACGGGGGGTGGGCGATGTTAAAACGGGGAAGCGGCTTAGGCCTGGAGCGGTTTCAGGCTCAACCCAAATGGGAAATGTCGCCTAGAAGATCTGCCAAGTGCACTTTTAGGAATGGCTATCGCTTTTCTCAGGTAGTATTGATCCCATGCTGACATCAGCCTTATCCGTTCTGGTACTCTGGTACACATTCTGGGCTGAAGCGGAAAACTCTATTGAATTACCAGAACTTCTTGTCGCTGCAAATGGCGAAGTGATAGACTCCACTCAGGCGTGGCAATCGCTGCGCAGACCCGAGTTGCTCGAACTCTTTCGGCAGAACATTTACGGTCGCAATCCAGTTGACAAGCCGCAAGATTTGAATTTCGAACTGAAAAAAGTAAATGAATCTGCCATGTCCGGCAAAGCCACACTCAAACTGGTAGAGATTTGCTATTCCGGACCGGGAGGCAAGGGATGCATTCACCTCACCGTCTTTATTCCGAAAAAGCAGAAGCGTCCAGCACCCGGTTTTCTGTTGATTTGCAACAGACCGCGTGACGAAAACATAGATCCAACGCGAAAGGTCAAAAGCCATTTCTGGCCCGCCGAAGAGATTGTCGAACGCGGCTATATTGCGGCGACCTTTCACATTTCCGACGTCGATCCCGATGAGCACGATCGTTTCCAAAATGGGGTCCATGGCATTTTCGACCCTCGTCATCCTTCCCGGGCACCCGATGCCTGGGGGTCCATTGCTGCGTGGGCTTGGGGCGCTAGCAGGTGCATGGACTACTTTGAAACAGACGGTGATATCGATCCCAGTCGAATGGCGGTCCTCGGTCATTCGCGGGGCGGCAAGACGGCCCTTTGGTGCGGAGCGACGGACCAGCGTTTTTCCTTGGTCATAAGCAACGAGTCGGGCTGTACTGGAGCGGCCTTGGCTCGTCGTAAATTTGGCGAGGATATCCAAGCCATCAACCACGACTTTCCGCACTGGTTCTGTGAGAATTACAAATCATTCGGAGGCCGCGAGCATGAACTACCGATTGACCAACACATGCTCATTGCGCTGATGGCGCCTCGGCTCGTTTACGTAGCAAGTGCGTCAGAAGATGACCATGCAGATCCCCTTGGGGAGTTTCTTTCCTGCGTCTATGCGCAACCCGTATTTGATTTGTACCATCTTGAGGGCGTGGGGGCTTCTACGATGCCCGGTGAGCACCAACCGAGACATACCGGACATATCGGCTACCACCTTCGCAAAGGATCCCATAACTTGACGCTCTACGACTGGAACTGCTTCCTGGACTTTGCCGACAAGCATTGGAAGCCCGCTCGCCATGCGGTAGAGAAATAGACAGAAATCAGGCCAACTCACTCTCCCAGCTAGTGATGTGAGGAGGCTGATCTTAATCTATCGCTTCCTCTGCGTCGTACAAGAACGCACATTCGTCCAGCGGCAGGACCCAGATGTTGCGAAAACGCACGGGGCTGCCATGGTCCTGCAAGAACAACGGGCCGGTCTTCGTCTTCTGCTGTCGCTGAGAAATCTTCTCCAGGTAGGGAGTCGTGCCGTAGCGGAACGGATGATACGGAGACCTCGGTTGGGTGAATCTCACGTCGTCTTGCACTTTCTGGCCGTTTAGGGTCGCTGAAATCGAACCCGCTTCGACAATCGTTCCCTGGGAGTCTCGGACCGGTGCATGAAAGAGTATGTCGTAAGTCTGCCATCGGCCAGATTCAAGGCACGCATCCACCAATGGGGGAGCGAAGCCGTAGAGGGCACCGATGTCGGACGCGGTCAGTTTGTCTTTCCCTAACGAGTTGATGATCTGCATTTCTTCGTAGTGGCCATGAATATAAATCCCGCTATTGCCTGTCGGCTTGGGTGGCAAGGAGAACTCAAAGTGAATACGAGCATCTCGAAAGTGCAATCGCGAAACGATGTGATTTCGATTCGCTGGTCGGTTGCCGTTGGTCGAAACTAGCGCCCCGTGTTCGACAGGCCAATCTATTTCCGCACCAGCCATGCTGACGAACAGATGGTCCGCGCCCCCGTCGAAGAGTACAATGGCTTCGTGAGGGAACTCTGCGGTGACTTGGACAGATTGAGTTAAAAGCTCTGGCCCAACCCCATAAAAATGGGCCTCCTCACCAGAATCTGTGGGTGAATTCTGGTTCGGGTAAGGCTGCAAGTAATCGCTGGCGCAGAAAAAAGCGGGGCCCGAACGAGCCAACATACGCATTGACTGAACGCATCGGTCAGGGGCAATTGCCCGATACATCACTGTTCGTTCGAGACCCCGCGGGCCAGCAAGTTTGATGGTCAGCCCACTCCAGATGGGTGTTCCGACCTGTTAGTAAATGCCGCACAGCATGTGCCAAACGTTTGGGAACAATGACTTTTCTTTCTGAACCGATTAGCTAATCCTTTATCAGCAAATGTGTTAGGGCGAGACAAAGCAGTTTTTTTCTTGGCTGGTTTTTGCTGTTTCCAAGGGGGCACTTTGTCAAAAACATTCGATCATTTCGCTACAAATCTGCCTGAAA
>CALMBE010000773.1 GCA_937860165.1 uncultured Planctomycetaceae bacterium | reverse complement strand
CTCGATCTAGTGATAAGCTCGGATTTGCGTGAGAACGCCGGAGTTTTTGGTCACCACTCGAGGGGCGACTGGGGTCGCCGTGCTGGTCCGCGCATGTGGGAGCGACCCTGTGATGTTGCCCGCGGAGCCCGATGCGCGCGCGACAGTGGTGGTGATCGATCGCAGCCTGCTGACCGAGGCCGACGGCACCGTCGAGTTCGAGGACCTGGTCGAGGGCCAGTCGATGTCGGAAACGCTCGACGAGTCGACCGGCATCGCCAAGCGCGTGTTCGAACTGGGGGCACACCAGGAATCGTTTCTCAACTCCAATTGCAACAGTTGGCCACAACTCGCAGCCCACTTGGCCGCAACCTCCTGGGAAGAAATCACCTCCAAGTCGGGTGTCCCCTTCGAGCAGATTGACCAGATCGCCCAGCGCTACGCGCGGTCCCGTTGTGCAGTTTTCACTTGGACCATGGGAATCACACATCACGCCCATGGGGTGCTCAATGTGCAGGCCATCGCCAATTTGGCATTGCTCCGGGGGATGGTGGGCCGACCCGGCGCGGGCCTTCTTCCCATTCGTGGACATTCAAACGTCCAGGGGATCGGCTCGGTCGGTGTTACGCCCAAACTCAAAGAAGTCCTGTTCGACCGGCTGCAAACACACTTCGGCGTCGCCCTTCCCACTTCCCCGGGACTCGACACCATGGCCTGTATGGAAGGGGCAGCCGAAGGGCGTTTGAAGTTTGGACTCAGCTTGGGGGGAAATCTTTACGGATCGAATCCCGATGCCACCTATGCCCAGGCGGCACTCGAAAACCTCGACATGATGGTCTACCTCAGCACCACACTCAACACAGGTCACGCCTTCGGCCTCGCGCGCGAGACGATCATCCTTCCCGTCTTGGCCCGCGACGAAGAACCGCAGCCCACGACGCAAGAGTCGATGTTCAATCTGATTCGCCTGAGCGATGGTGGACCGCGGCGCCATGTGGGTCCCAAGAGCGAAGTCGAAGTCATCGCCACGCTTGCCAGCCTTGTCGCCGCTGGTTCGCAACACAATACAGGGCTCGCCGCGATCAATTGGCTTTCGATGCGTAACACGGGCCGCATCCGCGAGGCGATCGCCAACGTGGTCCCCGGGTTTGATAACATTCGCGACATCGCCACCACAAAGCAGGAATTTCAAATCACGGGACGCACGATCCACGAACCCCGATTTCCCACCACCGACGGCAAGGCCCAGCTTCACACCCATCAACTTCCTGCACTCTCGGGCAACCAGCCCGGCGAACTTCGCTTGATGACCATCCGCAGCGAAGGACAGTTCAATACCGTGGTCTACGAAGACTACGATCTCTATCGCGGCGTGGAGGACCGCCACGTCATCTTGATTCATCCCGCTGACATCGCCGCGCTGGAATTGGACCCAGCATCACCCGTTACCGTGCACGGCCCGGCAGGAATCATGCCCGGGGTGCGGGTGCATCCGTTCGATAAAATCCGCCCCGGCAACGTTGCCATGTATTATCCCGAGTGCAACGTGCTCGTGAGCCGCAGTGTCGATCCCGCGAGCAAAACCCCAGCCTTCAAGTGCGTAGTGATTACGCTCCACTCTGAGTTGCCCCAAGAGATCGCGGATTAACTTCGATCCACTCCCAAAGTGTAGCATGGTCCCCCGGGCCGTGCGACAATTCTCTAACGCACGGCCCGGGGGACCATGCTACCAAGAAGTACGTAGGCAGGGCCAATTAGTTTTTCACAATGGAGGGTGCCATGGCCACGGCGGTCCTCCGCTGTGGCCATGTTTTCTCGACTATTCACATGCCCACGCCGGAGTACCAGC
>CALMBE010000772.1 GCA_937860165.1 uncultured Planctomycetaceae bacterium | reverse complement strand
CGCCGGAGTACCAGCGTGAGCATGGCACCCCACAATGAATAATTGATCGGCCCTGAGAGGCTAAGCAGCCCAGTTTCGGCCCTGTTTGCGGAGCCGTTTGTGTTCGGCTTTGGAGAGGGGGCGATCGAAGGGGTCTTCTTCCGAGGAGTCGCTGCCGTCGATCCACACAGTGGCTTCGTCCTCTCCTTCCATGGATTCGCCGGAGTCAGGCACGATTTGTCCCCCGGATCGAGAGACAGAGCGGGATTCTTGCGGTGCTTGACTAGGGTGGTCGATGAGACCCTGAACGTCGAGCACGACGTATCGGGCGGTAAGCAGCGTAGCGAGTAAGGCAAATAAATGCCCAGCCAACGGAAGTGTGCGGTTGATAGACTCGGTCCAGACCGAGCTAGTGGCTGTCCAACCAACCACCGAGATCCCCGCGATGATATAGCAACAGGTTGCCAGGATAAATGCCACCCCGGCGGTCCGACATTCTAGCGCATTCAGGGTCAAACAAAGCAGCACATAGCCACCGACGAAGCAGGAAGGTATCAGCCACCAACCAGCGCCCGCAGGCAACAGGTGCCAGCCTGTTACTTGGGCCAGCGCCTGACCAATCAGGGCATGTAAGCCTACCACGGTGTCAGCACTCACCAGAAGTGCCAGCCAACCGGCTATTCTCCAAGAACGATACCGGCCGCGCATATCGTCGATCCGATGCCGCTTGAGCAAGTAAACCACATGGGCTCCAGCAGCGATCAACAGTAGTACCACTGTCGATGTCCAGGCTACCATGCGATCGGCAACGAGTGCGGCAGCTTCAGTGGGCGAATCACCCGGGAAGAAATTGCCAAGCTGGTGAGCGTGATGAGAAACCACCTCGGCCAGCAGCCCACAAACTGCCCCAGCGGCAATCATCGCACCGACCTTTCCCAGGCGGCGGGGGATGTAATCCGTTATCTGTGGATGGTTCTCGATATTGGCACCGGCGCCGTATCTGGGCGTGTCGCCAGGAGAGTCTTCAGAGGGTCGCGTGACGATCCCACTGTTCGATAGATCTTCGTTCAGGACGCGTCGGAGCCGTCCCCATCGTCCGTTGCTTCGTGCCATAGTTCCGATTGCGTTCGGGTGTCGTACGAGTGTCAAGTAAACCAATCTAACCAGCCACCGGCGAGGGCAAACCGCTCTCGCCCTTCTAGCGATTAGCCTCCGTATAATCGGCATCGGCATATTCATCGGCGCAAGTGTTCGTTCCCCAGTGGAACTCGCCTTGTAGCGAATAGGCAAAATTGACCAGTCAAAGCAATTCCAACTCGGCAAGGTTTGCGTGTTAGGTGGGGAAAGCGTAGCCGACAATTGCACTTCTGGTAAGGCTTGTGGGTTGTAGGAGTTCTGCCGACCGTGAATCGTGTCTGGTTGATTGTCTGGGACGGGAGAGAATCGGTTGACGCCGAAAATAACCTATTTTTACTGAGGAACAGCGGGTTGCCGAAGTTTTTCGCTTGCGTTCTTTAGAACTTGCTTTCGACGCCGAAGTTTTCATGGCCGACTTTCAATCAAACACGAATCAAATTCCGAGTCCGCTCCCAGCGGATTTCTCGGTTGGCAATACTGCCAAATCATCTAGAAAACAGTCTACTGAGTCTCGCGTTGCCGAGATCAGTTCGTTGCTGCAATCCTTGGAAGAAGTTGCCGGGAGCAATGGGCTTACTTCTCGTCCCCAGGTTCCTGGTACTCCACCAGCGGCCAGGCATGAGAACAAGTTGGTGCAAGTCCGACTTGGATTGGCAACCGCCTTGTATGCGGCCCTGAGGCAGAAACATTCGCAGTCAGCCGAACATAGTTTGCGAGTAGCACTCGGGTGCAGCTCTTGGGCACTCTATGCGGGACTCGATGAAGAGTCACGCGACGTGGTCGAGCTGGCTGGCTTGTTACACGATATCGGCAAGATCGGTGTTCCAGACCAGATCCTCACTAAACCCAGCCGACTCACGGCAGATGAAGAAGCCTTAGTACGCCAGCGGAGCACTGCAGGGGTCGCCATCCTGGCCGAGTGCTGCGGTTCGCAGCGAATTCTCGATGCGGTCCGATATGCCCAAGTCCAATATGATGGAACCGGGAGTGAAAATGGTCTGGTGGGCGAGGCTCTGCCGCTCGAAGCGCGGATGATTGCCATCGTCGATGCCTTCGATGCGATGACGACCGACCAAGTTTATCGCCCGGCTTGGTCGCGGGATCGGGCCCTGCAAGAATTATTTGAATATGCGGGGACGCAATTTGATCCGCGGCTAGTCAAGCAGTTTCAAGAGGTGTTGTCCCAACAGCAAGATGTCTTGTCGAGCCGAGTTGCAGCCCGGTGGTTGCATGAGTTGCAAAACGACCAGGATGGCTTGCCTTGGCAGGTTGGCCCAAGCAATAGCGACTCAGTTAAGTCCACCCCAATCGCCCCCAATATTCAGGGCACGAATTCCTGCTTTGAAGAGAAATTGATCGAGGCGATGCGCGACGGTGTCGTGTTCGTGGACGCTCAAGCGAAAATCACGCGCTGGAACAAAGGTGCCGAGGCGCTTACCGGAATCAGCCGGGGAGCAGCTACAGGCCGGATATTTGCCCCGAGCTTGCTAGAGATGTGTCATCAGGGCAATCGGCGGATCCACGACGGCTCATGCCCCGTTTCACGGGCCTTGCGAACCAACTCGCAAATCCGACAACGGCTCATGATAATTGGTCGGCAGGGGAATCTGGTGCCGATCGACTTGCACGCGGTCCCCGTGGTAGCTAGCGACGGTACGGTTCAAGGCGCGACGATTCTGCTGCACGACGCGCAATCCGAGGCAACGCTCGAAGAAAAGTGTGAAGCTTTGCATGCCGAAGTGACCCGCGATCCCTTGACCAAAGTGGCCAATCGCGCGGAATTCGACCGGATGCAGGCTCTGTTTATCGAGGCCCACGAGCAGGCCAAGCAACCTTGCAGTCTGGTGATGGTCGACATCGATCATTTCAAGTCGATCAACGATACCTTCGGACACCAAGCCGGTGACGAGGCCATCATCACTGTTGCAAATTTGCTCAGTTCGATGTGCCGGGCGGGAGATTTGGTAGCCCGCTACGGGGGCGAAGAGTTTGCCGTTCTGTGTGCCGATTGCAGCAATTCCAGTGCGGTCCGCCGCGCGGATGAGATTCGCAAGAAGATTTCGGAGACCCCTCATTCGTGCCTGGGTGACAAGCGAATCACTGCGAGTTTCGGCGTGACCGAATATCAAGCAGGTGATTCTTGCGAAACGATGTTGCGTCGGGCGGATCGGGCGTTGCTGTTGGCCAAGGAACAAGGCCGCAACCGGGTCGTTCAACTAGGGGATGGCATGAAGAAAAAAGAAGTCAAGAAAAAGTGGTGGTGGTTCGGTTCGTTGACAAGTCAACCAGTCATCGAAACTACCTTGACCACGGCAGTCCCGATCGACATTGCCATTGTCAAACTGCGCGGATTTGTCTCGGACCATCAGGCCAAGATCATTTCAACCAAGGAGACTTCCGTCGAGCTAGAGATTGCCAGCGAGCGGGTGTCCTATGATCGGCGCAAGAACGACCAGAATGTCGATTTTCGGATCGGGCTGGAATTCGCCGAATTGCGTGCCGAGAAGACGAACGTGGCCGGGCTGGCAGCGGGCGAGTACGTGACCACACAAATCATGGTGAAGATTCGTCCTCGCCGCTCCAGCAAGCGCCGCCGGGCAGACATTGCCGAACGTGCTCAACTGATTCTGCAAAGCGTGAAGGCCTACCTGATGGCCAAAGAAGAAAGCGAAGTTGAATCCTTGCAAGAAGTCGGAGTAGTGTGAGCGAGTGTAATCACCTCAAGTGAACAGGCAGAACAACAGACACTGAGTCGAGAGAGAATCCCATGCGCGAGGAAATCACAGAAAACAAACTCGAACTATCGACGGGGCGCTCGCGCTCCAACTCGCGGGATGCGTGGTGGAATTCGAAGCATGTCTTCGAGACAACTTCCGAGGTCCTGAAGTCTCTGCCAGTGAGTGCCGTGGACGCGGCCTTTGAAGCCGATTGCTTGGCAGCCGACGTCGCGCAACTGAATCCCGCGCAGTTGATCCAAGGTCTCAGCGGACAACTGGCGATGCTCGAAGCCCAGTGTGCGCAACTGCGGCAACTGATCGACCAAGCAGATTCGGCCAATTGATTGGGCCATTCGCTTGCTCACTTACATGGATCTAACTTAGCCGGACCAACACTTTGGTCCAGGGGTCCCGGAGGCAAGTGTGCCTCCGGCTAGGGGGCAGTTGGCCCCATTCTTTTATGCGCTTCTTAGGTCCGACGATTGCCGATGGGATGCGAATCGGGTAAATTGACGGCTCGCATACCACGTTTGCAAAGCCTATAAACGGAGACCTTCAAGATGGCTTACACACTCCCCGCCCTGCCCTATCCGACCAATGCCCTCGAACCTCATATTGATGCCAAGACGATGGAAATCCATCATGGCAAGCATCACAACGCCTACGTGACCAACGTGAACGCTGCCCTGGAGGGTACTGGTGTTGCCGAGATGTCGATCGAGGATTTGTGCCGCAAAATCGACACGGTGCCCGAGAACATTCGCACGGTGGTCCGCAATAACGGCGGTGGCCATGCCAATCACTCGCTCTTTTGGACGGTGATGAACCCCCAAGGTGGCGGCGAGCCTGCGGGTGCCTTGGCTGCGGCGATCACCAGCGAACTAGGTGGCTTCGCAGCATTCAAGGAAGCTTTCTCCAAGGCGGCGACCACGCGGTTTGGCAGCGGCTGGGCTTGGCTGAGCCTCACTCCCGCGGGAAAGCTGGTCGTCGAGAGCACTCCCAATCAAGACAATCCCTACATGACCGGCAGCACCCCGCTTCTGGGACTCGATGTGTGGGAACACGCCTATTACCTGAACTATCAGAATCGACGCCCCGACTACATTTCTGCGTTTTACAATGTGATCGACTGGAAAGCCGTCGGCGACCGCTATCAGCAGGCGAAGGGGTAACAGCCCCGGCCACAACTTCGGCTACTGAGAAGGATTGAACCACTGCCCGTAGCATGGCCCCCCGGGCCGTGCATTTATTAGGCGCAGCCGTGCAAGCACTGGAGCCGAGGGGCTTGCATTCGGTGGGCTTAAAGCTCACCGCACTCATTTCAGGTTCGGCATTGATAGCAATTCAAGTGCCATTGACCGGGGTTGTGAGCTTCCTATAATCCTCCGCGCTCCGGGGGCGCTGCTATCACTTGGAGTTGAGTGAATTTTTTTGTGAGCGGGGACACTTCCGAGTGCCGACAAGTTAGATAGTAGGGATAAGTCCGCATGTACTCAAAATGCCAGTTGTAGGTAACAGCGAGACTCGGACGATCACCGAACGATTTGGGTCCAAGCGGGACTCGAGAGTCACAAAACCTTGAAAGTTTGGGGCACGGATGCCATGCGAGTGAGAATACTTGTTGCGGTCCTGGTGGGAATGATCGGGAGCAATTCGATCGGCTGCAAGTCGACACCGAAAGTGGCTTGGTGGAAGAAGGCCGACGCCACAAGCTCGGTTTCCGCCACGACACCACCCGGTGGGCCTCAGCTTCCTTCGGAAGTCGCTAAGCAGGCCGAGGGATTAACGGCAGCCGACCCCGTCAAGATTTCTACCGCGGCATCGAATTCCGTAACCAGCCAAGCCCCCTCGTACAATACCACGCCTACAGCACCTGGAACTTACCCGACCACGGGGGCACAGAGCTATTGGCCTGCCACGAGCGCGAACACTACAGCCGGTACTTCGACGGCCGCGACGGTGGCCCTTCCTTACGACGCTACCGCAGTTCCCGCAGCCAAGTCAATCGCCAATGCCCCAGCAGCTACCACCACACCAGCCCCGTCGCAATCTGCGTCTTCTGCTTCTGCGACAGCCCCTCCCTTCGGAGCAGCTTCCTCAGCCTCTACACTGGCCTCAGCTGCCGTGAGTGCGTCGGCGGACCGTTATGCAAACAGCGTCAAACTACCCACTACCGCTCCTGCGTTTGCGGCTTCGATTCCTACACCGTCGGCAGTGAAAGCGACCGCGTCTTCGACTGCAGATCAATCCATTAGTAGTTTGCTCGGGGATCGCTACGCAACGCAAAGCGCTCCCAACTCCCAGCCGGCAGCCGGGGCTAGCTCAACGCAGACTGCAAGCAACCCAGTCCAAATGGCTTCGGCTCAGAGCGAACCCTATCGACCCGGCGGAACAAGCACCTACCCCGGTACAGGGGCCTCGAGTGCTAACTACGAAATCGCCAGTCGTCCGAGCGCAACTACCAACAGCGGGTCAACACCCAGCACAGGCTACCCCTCAACGGGCGCAATGCCACAATATCGGTAAGGGTCTCGTCGGCGGCTAAGTGGTGCTGATCGGGACGCGCGGTGGCCAAACTTTTTCACAATGGCGGGTGCCATGGCCACGG
>CALMBE010000771.1 GCA_937860165.1 uncultured Planctomycetaceae bacterium | reverse complement strand
GGTGATATTCATCAAGCGTGCCATCAATTGGCGGCGGTCGAACTTGGGGCCCATCTCTTGTTGATTGCCGAATCCTCCCCCACCGAATTCGCCCCTGCCGCCGCCATATCCCCCGCCCCCAAATCCACCGGGCCGACTGAAATCAGCCCCACCGAGGGCTTCTTTTTGATACTTCTCCGCCACTTTCGCAGCCTCCGCGACCACGTCGCTGGTGACACCGGCCAGCGACATCGTGGCCCCCTGACCGTCGATCTCAGCGGAAGGGGTGTACTTCATTTTTCCCAGGGCAGCGGTCACGTTGCACCGATCATCGAGCCCCATTTTTTTGTCGGCAATCATTTTCGTGAAAGTGTCTTGAATTTCCTTCGTTGGGCCTTGGGCCGAGAGATTCGCCAACACTTGAGCAGCCAGCGTACGAACCCAATCATGCACGTCTTGTTCGACACCTTCGCCCGCTTCCCTGTCGGCAATCACGCCGAGCATCGTTTTCTTGGATTGCTCCGTGAGCGCGGGATCCATCCCCAACCGGCTGTGTCGCTCGAGCCCGATGAGTGCGCCGAGCTTGACCGATTCGGGGATCACCACACCGTTGATTTTTCCCTGGCTCGCAAGCTCTAGTAATTCCTTAGTCGCCGCAGGTAAGGGGACCGCGGGTGTCGTCGAGGTAGCCAGTTGTTTGTCCAAGTCACCAAGCATCAGCACGGCATTGTAGCGGACTGCCGGGTGATAATTGTCTCGCGCCAGGACACGCGCGGCCTTCAAAGTTATGTCCACAAGAAACTGCTGTGAGCCAGCATTGGCGGCTGCGGCGATCAGCTTAAAATGTCGAACACGGTCGGCCGCCAATCTCGCCAATTCATCTGGGCCGTATTTGGTCATCATCGGAAACTGAAACTTCATCAAGTAATCCGCGACTGCCGTCTGGTCGGTGCCAAATCCAGCCGGATTGCGGAGCGCGGCAGCCACTTTCACTTTTAGCTGATTGGCTTCTTTGACATCGAGCTTGGGAGGAATGGTTTTGTAGTTTTGAGCCTGCAGGGGGCTGCCAATCGCCGCCATGACAAGAAAACCCCATGCACACGAGTAACCTACTCGATGGGACAAATTCGTAGTTCGGGCTGCAAACATGGTTTCTGTTCCTTATTCCGTCTTGCCTCGAGGCGGCACGAGTCTCGAAGGACCAATGCGAGAAATCGCCTCTCCTCCCCATTCTAAGGTGCAACCCCTCCAACACAAAACGCCCAAAATCGGCTGCCCAGCGATAAGTTCACAACCCGTTACTGAGAAAGACGTTAGCGTTTGCGCCAGAGGGGCTTTCAGGCGAGCCGTAAGCAGACCACACAAGTGGGTGTGGTACCCTCGCCCGGAGCTTTATACTGTGCGCGGCCTCCAGTGACATTTTCGGACGACGGCGTAACTGATTGCC
>CALMBE010000770.1 GCA_937860165.1 uncultured Planctomycetaceae bacterium | reverse complement strand
GCCTACAGCCTGGACCGCGCGGGCATGACCGCGGAGGGCGACGACACCCGGCTCACCCTCACCGCCACCGGCCTCACCTGGGCCGGCTACCCGCTTCGACACTTCGTCTCGACGACCACGCTCAGCGTGCGCGCGAACGCGGACAGCTTCGAGAAGGCGGCCGAATTGCTCGCCGAAGTGCTGTATTGCAACCCGCGGCGCGTACGCAGCTCGACCTGAAGCTACCTCCGAGACTCGGCAACACACTTGAACTTCTAAAACTCCGCACTCCCTGGCGTGCGGGGGAAGGGTATCACATCGCGGATGTTGGCCATTCCCGTCACCGCTTGCACCATCCGCTCTAGCCCCAAGCCAAAACCCGAGTGCGGCACACTGCCAAACTTGCGCAGATCGAGGTACCACCAGTAATCCTCGGCTCGAAGCCCCTGCTCTTCCATGCGCGTAGTGAGAACATCGAGCCGATCCTCGCGTTGGCTGCCGCCAATGATTTCGCCCACCCGCGGCACCAATACATCCATCGCCCGCACGGTCCGACGCTCAGAGGACTCGGCGTCATTGAGCTTCATATAAAATGGCTTGATCGCGGCCGGGTAGTCGTACAGGATTACGGGAGCTTGGAGGTGTTTTTCCGTGAGGAAGCGTTCGTGTTCGGCCTGCAAATCGGAACCCCAGCTCACCGGATACTCAAATTTCTCACCCGATTGTTCCAGCACTTCGATCGACTCGGTGTAGCTGAGCCGTTGAAACTTCTTGTCGACAATAACCTGCAAGCTTGCCAATACGGTATTGTCAATGCGTTCGTGGAAGAATTGCATGTCTTCTTGGCAGTAGGTAAGCACATCACTCACAATGCGTTTCAGAAAACTCTCGGCAAGCTCCATGTTGTCGGTCAGTTCATTGAACGCAACTTCGGGTTCAACCATCCAAAACTCGGCCAGGTGCCGCGAAGTGTTTGAGTTCTCGGCACGAAAGGTCGGCCCAAATGTGTATATCTTGCCCAGGGCCGTGGCGTAGATTTCTCCTTCCAATTGCCCCGAGACCGTCAGATAGGCCGGCCGCCCGAAAAAATCCTGTTCAAAGTCGACGGCCCCCTGAGCAGTGCGAGGCACCTTGGCTGGGTCGAGCGTCGTAACACGAAACATGGCCCCCGCCCCTTCGCAGTCGCTAGCGGTGATGATCGGTGTGTGGATGTAGAGAAAATCTTGCTCTTGAAAAAAATCGTGAATTGAGCGACAGATGCGATTGCGGACTCGCATCACGGCACCCATCGTGTTGGTACGTGGGCGTAGATGGGCCCATTCGCGGAGTTTTTCCAAGGTGTGCCGCTTTTTTTGAAGGGGATACTCCTCAGGATCCGCCCAGCCATGCACGATGATTTCGGAAGCCTGGAGTTCTGTCACTTGACCCTGTCCACCGGAGGGCTTCACTTCTCCTTGGACCGAAACACTGCATCCTGCCGAGAGGTGCTTGATTTCGGTCTCATAGTTCGGCAAATTCGCATCGGCAACAATTTGCAGATTGGACAAACAACTGCCATCGTTGACCTCCAGGAAACTAAACCCCCCTTTGCTGTCGCGCCGCGTCCGGACCCAACCTTGCACGATGACCTGCTGCCCCACCGCACCTACATCCCTCGCGGCCCGCACCGAGAGCTTTTTCATGGCTACATCCTTGTTGATTATCAAGACTTCGTCCAACGTATATCAAGCAATAATGAGAGTGCAGCTCGGATACATTGGTCGTCTACGACTGCCAGTTTGCCCAATTGCTTATCTACCAACCCTAGGATCAAAGTGCCGATGACTGGTTTCACCCAAGTAGGCTTTAACAGGCCTGCGGCTCGCCACTCTGACAGAGCAAGTGAATTGTCAGTTTCTTCGCGGCTGGTAAGCGGCATTACTACTAAGTCGCCGTAACGATCAGAATAGGTCCGCTGACTCAGAACGATTGCGGGACGCTTCTTCAAAGCGTTCAGATCAGTAAAGGGATACCGCACCAACACGATATCGCCGGAGTCATAACTCGTCATACACGGCGTCCTCGTCGGTATCCCATACCTTGGCAAAGGACGCCTCTTGGGCTTTGAGCCAAGACTGTTGATCTACTCCATTTTCGATCGCTTCGTAAATGATTATTACTTCCTGAGGTGGCAGGCCACAAAGATCCTCGGGAAGCACAATCTTTTCACCGTCGAATTGTGTTTTAATAGCTACCATGGAAATACTACCTTGAATTAAAAGTCATCTCTTTCTGCTCACTCCATTATGCAGGAAATCATCGACAATGCCAAACCGTTTTACAGGAGGATTGCAAAGTCAGGATTAACCGCCAAGATCGCCAAGTGAATATGAGTTCATTGAGGGAGTCCGGAAATCACAACTCCGTCATTCCCGCGCAGGTCTCCCCCAGTGACTCGCCGTGGTGAGCGGGTATCTAGAGAACTGGATCCCCGCCTGCGCGGGGATGACTTAGTTTTCACTTAAAGCAACTTGGTTTTCTCCAATAGGCGGAAAACGGTGTCCGGCAGGGGTATGCGAATAAAATAAAGGACGATTCTACCTACGGTCGGTTCCATGATAAACGAGTTCTTTGAGTCCACGTTCCAGGTTCCAGTTGTAGGGTTTGGTGGATTCGAGCGTAATCACAATCAGCTCACCTGGTGGCCAGAGCCAATAGTGGCAACTGGCTGCTCCCCCCCAGCCGAGTTCGCCCACTCGAGCCATGGGATCCCACTTACTTGGTTTGGTAACCACATCGAAGCCAAAGCCAAATTGCACCCCATCGCGTATCTCTTTGTCAAATTGGATACATGGGACATTCTCCGGAAGCTGATTCGCACACATCAGGGCCACCATAGCGGGCTGAAGGATGCGTCTATCACGGAATTTTCCGTCGGCCAAGATCATGGACAAGAACTGGTGATAATCGCGCGCGGTCGAAAAAAGTCCCCCACCGGGCATACAGAACTTGGGAATCGAAGTGGGAATAAAATTCTCTCCCTTTTCTTTTCCCAAACGCGGCTCAAGCTTGCCGGAATCGTTCTTCTCATAGAGTGTCGCCAGTCGCACGAGTTTCTCGGGAGGAACATGAAATGCGGTGTCGGGCATCTCTAGCGGTTCGAACAAGCGCTGTTGCAGAAATTGTTCATAAGGTTGGCCCGACCAGATTTCGATTAACCGGCCAAGCACATCGATCGACATTCCATATCGCCACTGCTCTCCTGGTGAAAAAGCAATCGGCAACTCAGCCAACTTGTGGACCGTTTCGGCCAGAGTGTTGTCGATGTCGAACAGAGTGTCACGGCGATATAAGCCTTCGAGACCTTTTCCCTCGGGAACGGGGTAGATTAGCCCCGAAGTGTGGGTTAGCAGGTCGCGGATCTTGATCGGTCGCAGAGGATTGCTAGAAGTTGGATCGCCAAAAACTTTTGTGCCAGCAAACTCAGGCAAATACTTGTCGAGCGGATCATCCAATTCAAACTTATTTTCTTCCCAGAGCATCATTGCCGCACAAGATGTGATGGCCTTCGTAAACGAATGAATGCGAAATATCGTATCTTTACTCATCTCGCGATGCGATTCACGATCTGCCAGCCCATGCGCCTGCCAGTGGATAATCTGATCTTTACTAGACACCAAAGTGACGGCACCTACCAATTGCTCGTCGGCGATAAACTTATCGACCACTTGCTTTATTTGCATATCGAGAGTCGCCGTACCTTCAGTCAGCGGGTCGGATTCGATCGCACTCTGCGCATGGATGGGTAAATTTGTTCCCGTGCAAAGAAGCAGCGACAGCATCACAGATCGAACAAGCCAAGTATTCATTGCGTCTTTATTGGAAGTGTGAAGTGAATTGTGTTAAGAACGCGTTAAGGCGTGAATTGCCGTGCGCGCGGTTCCGCACAGGAGTTTTATAACGCTATTTCTCCGCCGACTCCAGGACCAGAATTAGCTTGCGTATCTTTTATCGGCTATGCACGCCACTCCCTTGGTGGCTCTGAGCTTGGCAGGCCAATGACTTTTTCACAAAGGCGGGTGCCCT
>CALMBE010000769.1 GCA_937860165.1 uncultured Planctomycetaceae bacterium | reverse complement strand
TTCTCATGCCCACACTGGCGTACCAGCGTGGGCATGGCACCCTAAAGTGAAAAACTGTTTGCCCCTGGGGCCAGCAGCGATGCCCCTGTTCGAGAATTGCTGGGGTGGGTAGCATGTTATCGGCTAAATCACCACCGATTTCCATCTGAATCCCTATTCCCACCCGAGGGAAAACTATGACAACACGCACCGCACTTCTGGCCGTGAAGTTTATCGCCATCCTCTCGCTTACGTGCCGCGTGTTAGCGAGCGCGAATCTTCTGGCCGACGAATCCGAAGCCTACATTGGCCAGCCTGTGGGTGTCGCGCGGGTCAGTGTGAACGTATTCCGTGGGGAACCTTCGTTGCCACTGCAAGACGAACGGTTCACAATTTCCGATCAGGAAGACCGTGCGATTTATGCCGTGGTGAAGGAAGAGCCTGCCCGCCAATTCCTGCGTGGCATTTTGGGGCTAGACACTCCGCGAACGGTGACACTGTACTTTCTCTTTCGAGGTGACGAGCCGCTGGATGTCTCGGTCTATTCACCGGTCGAACAAGGTATGCGAATTACACCCAAGCGGGACCCGCAAGGTCATCAGCGCCTCATGCAAGAGTGGTGGCAACAAACTACCGAGCGTTGGGTGAGTCTGCAAAAGGATCCGCAGTTCCCACCGGTAGCCGAAAACTTTCTTGTGGCATCATTCGCCCGGCGACTCAAGCAGCCTCTCCCAGAAGTTGGAGCGGGGTTGCTCGGACTTCGCAAACAAAAGCTTTCGGCAATTGAAGAATTATTCGGTGGTGAAGCCGCTCTCTTGGCCATTGACCGCGACCTTTTGATGCGTGGCGCGCCGGAACCGCCGAAACTGGAACCATTGCCAAATCCGCCGACCTGGAGTGAACTTGCCGTCGAGGCAAAAGAGCTAGAAAAAGTCGCCGTGGAGCCCTTGGCTGCCCATGTGCCCGAAGAGTGTTTTTACTTGCGATTCGGAAACTTCACCAACTATTTTTGGTTTCGCGATCTGAGCAGCAAGTGGGATGGCGATTTCAAAAACATGGTGCTCCGCAGGGCAATCCGACCGCGAGCTACCGAGCGGATCGAACAACAGTTGTCACTTAAAGAAAACGCGTTGTCCCGTATTCTCGGTCCCCAATTCATTAGCGATGCCGCGTTGATTGGACTGGATCCCTATATGCGAAATGGGGCCGCGATCGGGCTATTGGTGCAGGCGCGGAATAGCGAGTTTCTGTCCCAGGACTTCATGCGACAACGCCGGGCGGCTCTCACCGAGTTTCCCGAGGCCCAGGAGTCCACGATTCAGCTTGCCGGGAAAGACGTCTCGCTGGTCGCCACGCCCGACGGTCGCGTGCGATCTTACTACGCGCAAGCCGGTGACTTTCATTTGGTCACGACGTCGCGTCACTTGGCGGAAAGGTTCTTGGAAATCGATGATCAGACCGGTTCACTCGCGGCGCTGGGGAGTTTTCGACTCGCCCGCCAAAAGCTTCCCTTGGATCGCGACGACACAATTTTCGGCTTTATTTCGGAACGATTTGTGCAGAATCTCTGTAGCCCGGCGATGTGGATCGAATCGCGGCGACGACAGGAATCCGCCCGAGTTCCGCACCTCATTCGCATGGCCCAATTGGCGGCGGAATGCGAAGGGTTGCCGGCCCGCACAACTTCGGAGCTCATAGCCGCCCAGTTGCTGCCGATCGGTTTTGGGATGCGCGGCGAAGGGAGTCCACCCGCGGAAGACAACCCCGAGACGCTGGACGCGATTCGCGGGGCAACAGGTTTTTTTGCCCCGGTGAGCGATGTTGAGGTCCAACAGATCTCCCCGGAGGAGTCTGCCGCATATCGGAAGTTCATTGCGAATTTCCAGGAAGAAGTGGGACAGTTTCCGCCAATCGCCTTGGGACTGAAGCGTCGACCCCATGCCGAGAAAGACTTAACACGTGCGCTCGATTTGGACGTAATTGCCTCGCCCTTGGGGAAAGTAAAACTTGGCACCCTGGTAGATTCGTTGGGAGACCCCGTCGAGGAGCAATTGCATCCGGTGGCGGGAGATGTGATTGCCGCCGAAGTGGTGCTTGAGATCCCCGTGCCACTAGTGGGTGGTGAAAAGCAACCACACTTACTGTTTGGCGGAATCCGAGACTTTAGTTCTCCCCTCGCCGTGCGACAAGGAAAAATCGTCGGTAGTGTCCCTCGTAGCGAACTGATTCGCGGATACATCGGCACTTGGCCACGACCGGGGATCCTGGAACTTTTGCAAGACCCTTCGCTCGAACCGGGCACGCAACCGCAGCCACTAGGGGAGCAGATGTGGCAGGCACAAGAAGACAAGTTCCTGCTGATTTCGTTCAAGCCGGATGTGATTCAAGAAGTCCGACCGCAATTGGCATTCGAGCCTGCTCCCAGGCCCGCCCAAGTTCGCCTGCGAATTGACGATCTGACGGGGAAGCAACTGGCCACTACTGTCAATGCCTTGGGTTACATGCGCGCACGAGATACTTCGGTCGCACCAAGTCGAATGATGAATTCCCTGGCGAACTTGTTGCATGTCCCTCGAGATACGTGTCGCGAATTTGCCGAAGAACTCGTCGATGGCACCTTTGTGTGCCCGCTCAATGGAGAATACCAACTCTTTGAAATTAAGCAGGGACTCCCCGTGTGGGCGTCCTCGGCGCTGCCGGGCAAGAATCGATTTTTGTTGACTGAAGTTCCCGAGGATTTTCACTTGTCGTTTCTGGATTGGTTCCGCGGAGTCACAGGCGATCTCTGCGTGACCGATTCGGAACTCGCAGCCCACTTAGAATTGGAAATGGCCCCCACGGCCTTGCCGTAACGCGTTCCGCGACTTTGGATCCAGAAAAGTTAAGCCACTGAGGGCACAGAGATCACAGAGAAGTATTTTTTAATTTGCATTTTGCAATTTTCAATGGTTTCTCTGTTTCCTCTGTGGCAAAAAAAACTCCAACTATTCAGCTCCGTCCCTGAGCTTCCGCCATGAGCATTCCCGCGCGGTAACTGCTGCGCACCAAAGGCCCTGACGCTACTCCACGAAAACCCATGGCATAAGCGGCTTCTTGCCAACTGGCGAAGGTGTCGGGATGCACATAGCGTTCGACCGGCAAGTAGCGTGTCCCGGGTTTGCCGGGGGCGAGATATTGCCCGAGAGTCAGCAACTCCACGTTGACGCTACGCAGTTGGTGCATCGCGTCGAGCACTTCAGCGTCGGCTTCGCCCAGACCGACCATGATGCTACTCTTGGTCCAGAGATCAGGGCGAAGTTGTTTGGCCCTTCGCAAGACTTCGAGACTTTGAGCAAACGAGGCCCGAGGATCGCGCACCATCCCGTCAAGCCGTGGGACGCACTCGACATTGTGTGCGAACACCGCCAAGGGGACGCTGTCGAGCAGATGTTCGAGGGCCGGCCAGTTGCCGGCCAGGTCGCTACACAAGAGCTCCACCGTCGTGGAAGGAAGTCGTTCTTTCACAGCCGTGACACAGTGTTTGTAGTGATCGGCTCCTCCGTCGGCAAGATCATCGCGATTGACGACTGTGATCACCACATGCGCAAGTCTCATCCGCTGGACCGCATCGGCCAATCGCTCGGGTTCCTCGGATTCGAGAGGGGGTGGTTCGCGTAAGGTTTCGACCGAGCAAAATCGACAGCCGCGGGTACACTCTTTTCCCGCGATCATGAACGTCGCGGTCCCCCGGGCCCAGCAGTCGTGGATGTTCGGACAACGGGCCTCCTCGCAGACCGTGTGCAGTTCATTGCCCACGATGGTGAGCTGCGTACTGTTGAAGGTCGACTGACCGCTCCCCGCCGGAAGGTTAACGCGCAACCACTCAGGCAGCCGTGGACGAATTCGGGGCGTGTCTAATTCAATAATTGGTAATTCAGTCATGCCAAAAAGAAAATCAAAGTATTACCACCAAGGCACTAAGAAAAATAATTGCAAATTGTAAATTACGAAATTGCTAATCAAAGTTCTTGGTGCTCTTCGTGCCTTCGTGGTTTCAGTCTTGGACTTAACCCGTGAGCCCTTCAAACAGTGGCGTCGACAGATAACGCTCGCCGAGGCTGGGCATAATGGTAACAATGCGCTTGCCGGCAAACTCGGGACGTGCGGCGACTTTCGCGGCGATGCACATGTTCGCTCCGCTAGAAATCCCCGCCATGATCCCTTCTTCGCGGGCCAAGCGGCGAGCCCATTGGAAGGATTCTTCATTGCTCACGGAAATCACTTCGTCGACCAGCGACACATCGAGATTCTTGGGAATGAAACCCGCACCGATGCCTTGAATCTTGTGTGGGCCCGGAGAACCACCACTGATGACTGGCGAGTCGGCGGGTTCGACGGCGATGACT
Source organism: uncultured Planctomycetaceae bacterium (assembly GCA_937860165.1). Classification (GTDB taxonomy): domain Bacteria; phylum Planctomycetota; class Planctomycetia; order Pirellulales; family Lacipirellulaceae; genus Bythopirellula. The sequence continues at coordinate 844 of CALMBE010000769.1, read as the reverse complement.
TTGAAATTCGGATTCTTCGGCTTGATGAATCGCGCGACGCCCGTGATCGTGCCCCCCGTGCCGACCCCCGCGATGATGGCGTCGATGTTGTGTCCACAGTCTTCCCAAATCTCTGGGCCAGTGGTCTTTTCGTGAATGGCGGGATTCGCGGGGTTCTCGAATTGTTGCGGCATGTAGGCATTGGGAGTCGAGTTGACAATCTCGCCCGCCTTTTCAATCGCGGCCTTCATGCCACCCGAGGCCGGCGTGAGGACCAATTCCGCCCCCAAGGCCCGCAACAACGCGCGACGTTCGACGGACATCGATTCAGGCATCGTGAGCATGAGCCGATATCCCTTGGCCGCACAGACAAACGCGAGCGCAATACCCGTGTTACCGCTGGTGGGTTCGACGATGAGCGTCTCGGCATTGATCTTACCGGCCTTCTCGCCAGCCTCGATCATGGCGGCCCCGATGCGGTCCTTAACGCTGTTGAGCGGATTGAAGAATTCGCACTTAGCGAACACCGTCGCATGAGTCTTGGGCACCAGCCGATTGATGCGAATCATGGGGGTATCGCCGATCGCGGCGGCGGCGTGGTCGAAAGTTTTGTTGCGTGGCATGGTATTCCCTTACGGTTTGAATACGGAACTTCTCACGAGCGCAGGGACTCGTAAGTTGAACTCAAAGCGTGGATTATCGACGGTTCCCCGGCGAAGGGCAAGCCCTGAAGGAAGGCTCTAATGCTTTGTCAAACCGAAAAATTAGGGTGCCATGGCCACGGCGGTACTCCGCTGTGGCCATGTTTGCTCGGAGATTCTCATGCCCACACCGGAGTACCAGCGTGGGCATGGCACCCTAAAGT
>CALMBE010000768.1 GCA_937860165.1 uncultured Planctomycetaceae bacterium | reverse complement strand
TCTCGCCACGGTGGCCCCGAAGCAGCGCCAGCGGGTGGTCGCCGCCGCCGCGGAGTTGATCTGTTATGATCGGGATGTTTCGATCCGGGAGGCAGAATTGTATCGCGGCATTTGCGACATGCTCGACTGCCCGATGCCGCCGCTGTTGTCCGGGCAACCTGTCGAGTAGGGGATGCGGAAGGGAGCAAGTCGTAAGTCGTAAGTCGTAAGAAATTCACAGTCCCACAGTCCGATATGTCATTCCCGCGCAGAGCCCGCCCCGGGCAGGCTCTGCGCGGGAATGACGAGTGGGACTACGCTTTACTTACGACTAACGACTTAAGCCTTTCCAGCCGTCGTGGTTCAATTTCTTGCGCTGCTCGACTAGAAGTACGTTACCATCATGCACAAGCGAATCGCCAATCTGAATACTCGCAGCGAATTGCTTCGCCGACTGCGCCAGTTTTTCTATGACCGCGAATTCGTCGAAGTCGAAACTCCGCTGTTGGCGTCGGAAGTGATCCCCGAGTTGCACATCGAGCCTTGCGGTGTCGGCTGCAAGTGGTTGCAGGCGTCGCCCGAATTGCACATGAAACGCCTGCTGGCCGAGGGGATGTCGGCGTTCTTTCAAATCACCCGCTCCTTTCGCGGTGGCGAACGGGGTCGGCTACACCACCCTGAGTTTACCATCGTCGAGTGGTATCGGGCGGACGACGACATGCGGCAGGGAATGACGCTACTCGATGAATTGGTTCAAACCTTGCTGAAGACTCCTCCTGCTCGGTGTACCACCTACTCCGAGGCATTTCAAACCCACCTAGGTATTTGTCCCCATACGGCGAGTAGTGCCGAGTTGGAGAATTGCGCGGTGGCGGAGGGGATCGTAAACCCTCAGGGGCTGGTTCGCACCAACCGCGACGAATGGCTCAATCTGCTGTTAGCCACGCGGATCGAACCCCTGCTCGGGAGGCAGGAACCGGAGATATTGTGCGAGTATCCGGCCAGTCAGGCAGCACTGGCGAAACTGGTGACTCGCGAGAATGGAATTCGAGTTGCGGAGCGATTCGAGCTTTACTGGCGTGGGATTGAACTAGCCAACGGTTACCACGAGCTCACCGCTGCGGCGGAATTGCGGGCGCGACTGGTGCAAGTCAATCAGGCCCGCATTGCCGAGGGCCGACCCGAACTGCCGCTACCAGAATCGCTCCTAGCTGCGATGGAACAAGGACTGCCGAACTCCGCGGGCTGCGCGCTGGGATTTGATCGGCTGGTGATGCTGGCGGTGGGGGCTGAGTCGCTGGGCGAGGTGATTGCCTTTACGGAAAGCAAGGAGTGAGGCGGGGAATCTTCCGATGCGGACTGCTTTTGCCTTTGTTCCTCGGGTAAAGTAGAATGGCACTGGAGAAACTAAGATGCTTGTGGATACTGGCTTAACATTTCGAGAGATTGTCATGAATGATCCCCTACCCAAAGGTATCATTCAACAAGCGGTAATTGACTTCCTCAAAGGAAGAGACGATGCGGCGCTCTTTGGAGCCATGGCGGTCAATGCCTACATCGATGAGCGGCGCATGACCGAGGACGTGGATATTGTTTCGACTCGGGGAGATGAATTTGCTGAGGTGCTACGACAACACCTCGGTGATAGCTTTCAAATCGCAATCCGCATCCGCACGGTTCGGGATGGGATCGGTTTGAGACTTTATCAACTTGCCACGCCCAAGAATCGCCATCTCGTGGATATTCGTCCGGTGGATGTACTCCCCTCGACGGAACGCATTGATGGCGTGTTGGTCGTTTCGCCACTCGAAGTTCTCATCGGAAAGGTGATTTCTTGTGTCCGGCGCAAAGGTAAACCCAAGTCCTTCACGGATCGACGGGACTTAGCGCACATGCTGCTCAAATATCCGGAATTCAAAGTCCATGGTGGAGCGGTCGAAGAGCGACTACTCGCAGCGGCAGCCGATAAAGAGATTCTCGGTTTGTGGCGTGAACTTGTGATCGAGGAAATCACTCCAGAGGAAGAAGACGAGGAATTCTCTTGAATCACGCTCCGGTTTAGACTGAGTTGTGATGCTGGCGGTAGGGGCGGGATCGATTCAGGGCCAATGACTTTTTCACAATGGAGGGTGCCATGGCCACGGCGGTACTCCG
>CALMBE010000767.1 GCA_937860165.1 uncultured Planctomycetaceae bacterium | reverse complement strand
CGGGTGTGGTCGCGACGACCCGAAACTGCTGATCCTCGGCCTGAAAACTATCTCCCAGGCAATAGGGGACAGCCACCTCGGTGTAGCGGGCAAATTCCCCTTCGGTGAACTTCTCGTAGTAACTGTACGGTATCGGGTAGAGAGGTTTGCCCTGGTGGAATACGGTCGAAAACACCAATTGCAGTTCGCCCCCTTTGCTGCCCCCGACGATGAGGTGGTACCCTTGCGCATCGTTCGAGAATTGATCGACCGTGATGTCGTAAATCACGATTACCAGGATCATCAGCGCGACGCCCAATGCCATCGACAGCCCCGTGAGCGACGAGGCCAGGGCCCGCTGCCAGATATTGCGCCAAGCTATTTTCCAGAAAGACATGGGTGAGTTTCGAGTTATGAGGCGCGAGTTGCGAGTTTTTTGATTACTTGAATCGTGCGAATTGAAGCATCGTGGTTGGAATTTTCTTCTTTCTGCTTCCCACTTCCTATTTACGACTAACGACTTACGACTAATGCCTCCTCAATGCGCGACCGCCAATCCTACCGCGCGATTGATCTTTTCTAAATACTCAACACGCGGAAACTGCTCGGCGACTTCGCTGCTGTGGGTGACCAACAACATGGCGATTTCTTCACGGTCGCACGCCTCACGCAGGAGGTCAATGACCTGCTGTTGGTGGGCCGGATCGACGTTGGCGGTTGGTTCGTCGGCCAGCAGGAGCGCGGGTTTGTTGGCCAGTGCCCGGGCGACGGCGACACGTTGCTGCTCGCCTACCGAAAGAGCCGCCGGTTTGTGGGTCAGGCGGTGCCCCAGGCCCACGCTGTGGAGCAGTTTTTCGCCGCGGGCGACATCGGGCCGTTGACCTGTGAACGACATCCCCAACAACACGTTTTCAATCGCCGTGAACGCCGGGAGCAAATTGAATGTTTGAAATACAAATCCAATAAAGCGGGCCCGAAAGCGGTCCCGGACCACTTCGGGCAGCTTCACGATATCGGTCCCCTTGATGGCGATACTCCCCGCATCCACCGTGGTCAATCCTGCGATGGAGTTCAAGAGCGTGGTCTTCCCGCAGCCGCTCCGCCCGCGCAGCACCACCTGTTCCCCGGCGGCGAGGGAGAAACTCTCGATGTCCAAGATCGGCAAGTCATCGCCATTCGGCTCGCGATAGGACTTGCGGACGTTTTCTAAGTGCAGCACGGATTACCAGGGGCGGCAAGGAGGCGGGAAGCGGGATTTCGAGGGGGAGCCGATCAGTATTTCAATTTGAAGTTTGTTAGCCGGCACCGTTCCGGTGCCGTTTAATTTGAGAAATCCACATCAATCGGCACCGGAACGGTGCCGGCTAACCAGTATAGTGAATTTCGCTGCCAAGGGCAGTAGCGGAAATAGGGGGCAAGATTGAGGACGAAGGGATGAGGGAAAGAAATAACACGGTCGCAAGGAAGCGGGCCGTCGCCTCTCGGAGTTATAATCCAATTCAATTCAAGATTCACCACAAAGGCACGACGGGGGACAGAATTCCGGCTATAGGACGTGCGATGTAACGACACGCACCACCGGGCGGCCGCCAATCGGCGTTCTATTTGATTCGCGCTAGATCGGCCACTCCGGTCCATTGTTTTGTTACTTCCCATTCGCCGTACGTCCACAGGGATCAGCACTTCCTCAATCTTTCAGCTGTTGATATCCCTTCACCGCCAGAATATCTCCTACTCGGGCTGAAGTGCCTTCTGCAAGCTCAATCTTTCGGGATAGGTCTTTCCAAATTTCCTGCATGCGGGCTTTATAAACTTCAAAGTTAGCGCTGCTAAGCTTGGGGATATTCAGAAGTTGATCGGGCGTGAGTGAATGGGCATCCATGAATTCCATAAGTTCGGCCAATTTCGGAGGTGGCGTCTTGCGAGCATTCGACCAACCGGCGACAAATGGTTCCGGAGGGATGCGGACAAGTCCAGCCTCTGTCACCGGAACTTCGACGGTGGCAGATCCGGGGGAGTTATCGGGAGCGAAGAAGAAGGCATACAGCGGCTTCTCCGGCACTCCAATTACTGTCGTCTTTCCGAGCGGCATTCGGTTGACACCGATTAGGTGCTGGTAGAACGACGTGCCCATCGAGCTCAGCCCGAGAATCGGATCGAACTCCAGCGGGGACAAGCTGAGAAACATGAAGGTTTCGTTGTTTCCGACGTTTTGGTCGAATTGCACGATGCCACCCTCCGGAGGCGTCAGCGCAACGAGAGCTTTGTCGTATTCGGCCGGGCGCGGGACCACTAGATCATCCGCAGTGCCCATCAACTGAATCACCGTGCCATGCACCGCGAAAACGCCTTCGTAAGGCCCGATCCATTTTTGAGCCACCAAGCGGTACTTGCCATCCGGAATGTTTTCAAAGCTAAACTTCCCCTTATCGTCGGTAACAACAATTGCCATCTCCTTAGCCGTGTTTTCAATTTGGCCTTTGCCCCACTCAATTGGTTTGTAGGTCTTCTTCGCCAGTGGCAACCCTGTCACCGCGTCGCACAAACAGACAGGAACATTCGGCGTGCCCGAACGAAGTTCCATCACGATTCCAAAGATCGAATGAGTGGCGTCTGTTTTCGGTTCCGCGCATTGGGCATTAGCAGCCGACAGCCAGAAGGCGATCAAACCAGCAGCGCAGCAGACTCTTGAAAGATCCATGATACGGCTTTCCCTGGAAGCTGTAGTATTAGCCAAATATTTCTTCGGTTAGACCTGCATCTTGAAGGTGACCTACAGTAAGCAGGTTATGGCCTGAATATACCCCTGTTCGCAAACTGCTTCAACTAACGACATGCCCGCAGTGCCGCCCCGGCTGCTCGACCGGTTGAGGTTCGCGCAGCGGGCCGTTGCGTCTCTGCCTCTCTGCGGCTCTGCGTTTAAACCCAATTCAATTGAATTCAAGATTCACCACAACGGCACGAAGGACACGACGAATTAAATGAATGGGGCTGGGGGCCGGGGACTGGGGGCTGGGGTGAAGAAGGACTGTGGGACTGTAGGACTGTTTTCATTCCGCAATCCGCACTCTGCATTCCGCAAGCACTTTTGTCATTCCCGCGAAGGCGGGAATCCAGTGCCTTGGAATTCACTTACGACCTACGACTAACGACTTCGACTTACACCCTTCTCTTCGCCGCGTCCTCCGTCCCTCTGTGGTTCACTAAAATTGGCAACTCCTACAACCGTTCTTTGCAAGATTTACAACCTGAACCACAATCAGTGATTAACTGCTAGCTTGCGAATTACTGCGGAATTGTAATAAATCGTCACGGTTTGTCTTGTCGGCACCTGTTTGGCATCCACTTTGCAATAGTGTCGGTCGGTAGAAGAGAACGCGACCGGCCGAGGGCTTCCAGCCGCGGGTAACCAGCCAGGAGCCAGACGGTCAGTCGGTCGCAGGTAGAGAAAAGCCCCGCCTAATGTCTCCCCCCTCCGAGGGTCGACGTGGTCTCCCGCACCTCGTCGGCCCTCTTTTTTTGCGCGTTGTTCTGTTGGAGCTGTGAAACCCGTGCGGTAACCCGCCGCTGCAATTGTTACCGTTGCTTAAATCGCCTTATTCCCACGGCACCTCGACTCTTCGCCAATGGTAGTTCGATACTCACCGATATGAACCAGCGCATCGACATCCCGAAAGTTCAACCCCTGCCCGCCAGAACATCGTGGGGCGTTCCGCGACGCATTGTGGCACCCGAGCTTCTGGAATGCCGCAACGCACCGAGTCCGCTGCTTCCCTTGGGCAATCTATTTGCGCCGGAGGTGGCCATCGAGGTCGACCTGCTGGCCGACTACGAGTACCGAGCGAATCTTGGATGGGGCTTGGAACTTCTCGACGAGCAAGAGCAACTCGACCAGCCGCCAGGAATCGAACGGCTAGCACGCTTCGAGCAAGATGGGCAGTTGCTGACTGAGGTTCTGGAAGATTCGCCGCTGGAACAAGCAGCGTCCAGTTCGGAGTTTGCCCCTGCCGTGGCAGTGTCTTTGGTCCCGTACGAGGCCGCGGTGATTTCAGCAGCCTTGGCGGCAGCATCCGCACCGGTGAACCCACCGGACTCGATGCCCCCCATCACGCAACCGGTGATCATGGATCCCGTGGTTGAAATCGTGGCGTGAAGCCGGGGGGATTACCGGACCAATGTGTTGGACCGGCTAGTGCTTTGTCAGTGCCAGAAGTGCGGGTTGTATTCAGAGTAACACGAGTCTCCGACTCGTGCCCTATTTAATAGTTTATGGCACGACTCGGAGAGTCGTGCCACTCTGCTTGCCACCCAAATTCTTGGCTTTGACACATCACTTGGGAGGTTGTTGCTACCTAGGGCTCAAGGAGCCTTGCGAAGCTTGGGCTTGCTTACTGCGGGGCGTGACTGGCCGTTGAGCGGGTTCGAGTTGAGCATCTGGAAGATCCCCGAGGGATTCACCAGATCGGCGGCGGAAATCAACTCTGCCAACCCAGCGCCGGCGAGTTCGGAACCCGAAACATATTTTCCAGGGTTAATCCAACTGAGCATGATATCGCGGGAGACGCCAAACAGGTCGGCCAGGAGGGCATCCATGTCTTTTTCAAGTTGACCGAAATGGCGGGCCCATTCTGCGGCCTCGGCCAAGCCGACATTTTCTTCGCTCTGCCATTTCATGGGGTGAAACAGGAGCACGCTGTAGGGAGAAACAAACCGTCGCTCGCAGGCAGCGAATGGCCAGAGGGCCGCAGAGGAACATTCCCCCGTGACGATCCCCGTGGCTCTCAGGCCCCGCAAGCGGATGATCGTCATTAGCGAGACGGCACAGTAGGGACTCCCACCTGGGGAATCGAAGTACATGGTACATTGCCCCCCTGGTTCGATGTCGAGGAGCCGATCGGTGAGCTCGCCTTCCCGCTCAGTGAGATCGCCGGTGATGGCGATTTCGGGGTAACGGTTTTCGTCGGGGTGTCCGTGTTGATTCATATTCGGAGCTGTCCTGAAAGTGGGGATAAACAAGTATCCCAGATAAGGCCCCGGTGACAAACGGGGCAGGCGTTGGTTTTATTGTAAAAACAGGGTGAAGGGCGTACCAGTTTTGGGTGAAGAATTGCCCAATATTTTATCCAGTCGGGCCGGAAAACTCTCCCAATACGCATTTCTAGAACGGTTTAGGGGCGAAATTGCCAGTAATCACCAGGACATTTTAGCTAGCGGATTCTGCTCCCTTTGAAGTGCCTTTCAGGCTAGAATCGCGGTTTTGTCTGGAAAATTCCCCCCCTTCTCGATGTTTCGCCATGGGTTATCAAAGTCTTGCGGAATGTGTCGCCGACTTGGAGCAGCATGGCCACTTGGTGCGGATCGAAACGCCGATCAACGCCAGGCTCGAAGCGGCTGCCTTGCAGCGCCGCGTGGTGGCAGCCGGGGGGCCAGCACTCTTGTTTGCCAATGTCCAAGACTGCCGATTTCCCATGGTCAGCAATCTGTTCGGTTCCAGGGAGCGAACTCGATGGATGCTGCGCGATGGCTTGGGAGCGCTCGAGCAACTGGTCAGGTTGCGCAGCGAACCCCAGCAGATTCTCCGGCGACCATGGGAGTATTTGGGTGTTCCCCGGTCCGCACTCCAGTTGCTTCCTAAGCGAGTATCTCGTGGCCCGATCCTGGCCAATCGCACATCGATTCACGAATTGCCACAGCTGGTAAGTTGGCCCCACGATGGGGGAGCGTTTATCACGCTCCCACAGGTTTACACCGAAGACGTTCGCTCGCCGGGGCTCAAGCATAGCAATCTGGGAATGTATCGCGTGCAACTCTCCGGGGAGCACTATCTCGCGGATCAAGAAATTGGACTTCACTACCAAATCCACCGTTCGATCGGTGTGCATCATGCCGCAGCCCTGGCGGCGGGGAAGCCCTTTCGAGTCAATATCTTTGTCGGTGGTCCACCGGCCATGAGCGTGGCAGCCGTGATGCCACTGCCCGAAGGAATGAGTGAACTCGGTTTTGCGGGAGTGCTGGGGGGGAGAAGAATCCGCATGATCTCTCGCGGAGAGAATCTGCCGATCCACGCGGACACCGACTTTTGCATCGTCGGCGAGGTCATCCCCGAACGATTAGAACCGGAAGGTCCTTTCGGCGATCACCTGGGGTATTACAGTTTGGCCCACCCATTTCCGGTGTTGCAAGTGCGGGAAGTGTGGCATCGCACGGGAGCGATTTGGCCGTTCACTGTCGTGGGGCGTCCGCCGCAGGAAGACACTTTTTTTGGCCAGTTGATCCACGAAATCACAGGTTCGCTGATCCCCGAAGTGTTACCAGGGGTCGTGGGAGTTCACGCGGTCGACGAAGCAGGGGTTCATCCCTTGTTACTTGCAGTGGGGAGCGAGCGCTACATGCCGTTCCTCAAGTCGGCACGTCCTCAAGAAATTCTCACCCAGGCCAGCGCTATTCTGGGACAGGGGCAACTTTCGCTCGCCAAGTTCCTGTTGATCGTCGCGGCGGGCGATGACCCGCAGCTGGATGTCCACGATGTCCGAGCCTTCCTCGCTCATTTGCTGGCCAGGGCCGATTGGTCCCGCGATCTGCATTTCCAAACCCAATCCACAATCGATACGCTCGACTACAGTGGTTTGAGTCTCAATGCAGGTTCGAAAGTGGTAATGGCTGCCGTGGGTCCGCCGCGTTACAAGCTCGCGCGCGACCTTCCAGAAAACATCAGGCTCCCCGAAGGATTCCGTGATCCTCGTATTTCGCTACCAGGTGTGCTGTCGGTGACGGGTCCCCCCTGCCCTGCCCCGTCGTTTGACTACGACATTTCCCAGCAGGCACGCGCAACCTGCCGAACTGCGACTTCGGCAGCTATGGACCGGTTTTGCGCCGCACTAGTCGGGGCTAATTCTCTGGATGGGATCCGTTGGATTGTGGTGGTCGATGACAGTCAATTCGTCGCCGAGTCGTTGCGGAATTTTCTGTGGGTTACGTTTACCCGTACCGACCCCGCCAGTGATTTGTATGGGATCGAGAGCTTCTTCGAGACCGCTTCGGCGAGCGGCGCACGGGCGCGTTCGGCTGCTTCGATTGCCGCATTGCCCATCATGAGCGTCACGCGGCTCGAGTAACTGCCGAGATCGACCGGCGTCAGGTCGGTGTCGCCGCAGACGACCCGGATGTCGACCGGATCGATGCCGAGCACGCCGTCGTTGAGGCGCAGCGTCACGCGGTGGTCCTGGAAGAACCTGTCCGGCACGACGCTGAGGTCCTGCGCGCTCCTGCCGGAGAAAAAGCTCGTGAGCTGCACCCGGTCGTACGCCG
>CALMBE010000766.1 GCA_937860165.1 uncultured Planctomycetaceae bacterium | reverse complement strand
TTTTCACTCGTTTACCGGGGGTGGCGGTCGCTCAGGCGACCTGACCCCCGGCTAAAGGCTTTCATCCCTCCGGGATTTAATCGCTCTTTCGGAACACACACGATTGTTTAGTCTGCTACCCACTAAAATTCCTGATGAACCACTTTGCAGTTGTCCTGCGAGTTCTGCTAAGGACATTTCCTGACACCAACCATTCCGCCTCGTTGTCAGGTTCGCCAAATGGGCAGAATCTGCTACCATTCGATCTCTGTGAGGCGGTTCGTCTTCCTCAATGTGCTAGCACCAGGGAGGGATTCTTCGATGCGTATCTTCCAACGAGTTTTTGTCACCGTGAGTTTTATGATGTCGATCGCAATTTGCCGTGGCGACGAGGGAATGTGGCTGTTTAATAATTTGCCGCGCAAGTTGCTCAACGAGAAACATGGTTTCGATCCCTCCGAGGAATGGGCCGAACACATTATGCTGTCGAGTGTGCGGTTTAGTTCGGGGGGGTCGGCTTCGTTTGTTTCGAGCGATGGCTTGGTGCTCACGAATCACCACGTCGCGGCGGACACCTTGCATAAGCTCTCGACCCCGGAGTTCAACTACTACGACAAAGGCTTTCTAGCGACGGGACATGAGCATGAGCTCAAAGCCCCCGATCTGGAGCTCAATCAACTGGTCTCGATCGAGGACGTCACCGCTCGAGTGAACGCTGCCGTGACCGCCGAGATGGGCCCGGAGAAGGCCAACAAGGCCCGGCAGGCGGCGATGGCCAAGATCGAGCAGGCGTCGCTGGACGAGACCGGTCTGCGGAGCGATGTGATCACGCTCTTTGGTGGCGCGAAGTACCACTTGTATCGTTACCAGAAATACACCGATGTCCGGCTGGTGTGGGCCCCCGAAAGCGCGATGGCATTCTTTGGCGGGGACATGGACAACTTCGAGTACCCGCGGTACTGCCTCGACGTGGCGTTGTTTCGCGTGTACGAAAATGGAAAGCCCGCCGTCGTGGAGCACTTTCTCAAATGGTCCGACGCGGGACCTGCCGACGGCGAATTGGTGTTTGTCTCGGGCAATCCGGGAAGCACGGACCGGGCCTTGACCACCGACGCGGTCAAAACACTCCGCGATCATAGTTTGCCATTTTATTTGAATTACCTCTGTCGGTTAGAGGTTGCCATCCAGCAGTTTAGCCAGCAGGGCCCCGAGTTTCGCCGACGCGGGAACGATGACTTGTTCGGGGTGCAAAACAGCCGCAAGGCGGTGGTGGGAATGGTGCAGGGACTTCAAGATCCCAAGTTTGTGGCTGAAAAGGCCGAGCGTGAAGCCGAGTTATTAAAAGAATTGAACGCTCGCCCAGAGCTCCAGCATTTTGCGAAGGCTTGGCAGCGGATTGCCGAGGTTCAGCCCGAGACGGTCAAGCTCTTGCGCGGAGGCGTCGAGTTCCGCGAACGGTATTACGAGATCGCGGAGCAATTGGTTCTGATGGCCGAGGAAGATGAAAAGCCGAGCGAGGATCGCTTCAAGGAGTATCGGAGTTCGGGTCGGGAATCGCTGGAGCACGAACTGTTTTCTCCCGCTCCGATTTACGACGACTTGGAAATCGCACGCTTCACGGTGCAATTGTCGATGTTTGTCGAGCAACGTGGCGGGGACGATCCGCTGGTGGTCGCGGCCTTGGCCGGGAAAAATCCCCATGAACGAGTGACCGAGCTGATCACACAGTCGCAGTTAAATCAAGTCGATTTTCGTCGTGAGCTGGCCAAGGGGGGCGTCGAGGCGGTTCGTAAATCAACCGATCCGATGATTCAGTTTTTTCGCATCCTCGAGCCGGAGTGTCGCCGGGTCCGCGAGCGGCGTGAATCCCTCGAAGAGACTGAACGCCAAGCGTATGCACAAATCGACGATGCCCGAGTCGCCGCCCAGGGGATCAGTGGTTATCCCGACGCGACTTTCACGCTGCGGTTGGCATTTGGCGTGGTGAAGGGCTATCAGGAACATGGCCAAGAGGTTGCGCCGTGGACCACGCTCGGCGGCGCGTTTGACCATGAAGTGGTGCATGAAGTCCGCGAGCCGTGGGTCTTGCCGAAAAAATGGCACGACGCGCGAAAACTCATCGCGGTAGATATTCCGCTGAACTTTGTTTCGACTGCCGACATTATCGGCGGGAATTCCGGGAGCCCGGTCATCAATCGGGCTGGTGAATTTGTCGGCATCATCTTCGACAGCAACATCCAGGGTCTCACTGCCGACTACATGTACGAAGACCAAGTCGCCCGCGCGGTGTCGGTCCACGCCGGGGGTATCCGCGAGGCACTGCGAAATATCTACGGTGCCAAGGAACTGGCGGAGCAGTTGGGGAAGTAGACTCGGCGAAGAGAAACAGGTGCCAAGGATTCTGTTGATTCATCGGACCTGTGAGATATAATCGAACTGTGTGGAAAGTTGAATACACCGATGAGTTCAACGTATGGTGGGAGACACTTACGGCTGATCAGCAGGAAGCTGTTCGCACGAGCGTTGCCATATTGAGGGAAGATGGCCCTAGTTTAGGGCGTCCGCATGTTGATACCGTTAAGGGTTCGAGACATGCCCAGATGAAGGAGCTTAGGACTCAGTATCGAGGTCGACCCTTGAGGACGTTTTTTGCATTTGATCCGCGTAGATCGGCGATCCTTTTGATTGGTGGCGACAAGACTGGCAAGAATAGATTCTACGAAGAGATGTTGCCCATAGCCGATAGGTTATATGACGAATATCTGCAGGAATTGAAAAACGAAGGACTTATCTAATGGCCGGACATCGTAAGTTTTCGGAACTAGAAGCAAAGATGTCACCGGAAAGGCTGGCGAGATCGAATTCTCGCGTAAGAGAATTGCGAGCGGAAATGCTGCTCGCCGAATTGCGAAAGTATTCCGGGATGACACAACAGCAGATGGCCGAAATTTTAGGTATTTCGCAGCCGAATGTGTCCATTCTGGAATGTCAAGACGAAATGCAGATTAGCACCTTAAGTGAGCTCATTGGTTCATTAGGTGGCCATCTTGAGTTGATAGCCCACCTTCCCAAAGGGGATATTCGGCTCACGCAATTTGTTTCTGAGAGTCCCCTGTAAACTCATCGTTGGCTTGTAAAACTCATCGTTCACTCGATGCCGGCGCTGGCGGCACTTCCGTGGGAATCACCACGGGCTTGGGGGGTGGACTTCCCTTGGGGGCGAAGACTAGCACCATCGCGGCCCCGGCGATCACCAGGATCAGGCCCGCGACAAAGAGGGCGTTGATCTGGCCCCACAGGCCCTCGGCGATGATCGTGAAAAACGTGTTCACGACAGGTGCCCCGCCGAAGACGAGTGGCATCACAACCACCGGCTTGCCGCCGAAGTTGAAGGCCATGATGATTCCCAACGCGCCGATTGCCCCGGCAGCGCCTCCTGCGAGGCTCCAGAAAGTGCCGCTGAAGTTGTAGGTGCTGGCTTCGCCGGTCGTGGCCAACCACAGGTTGCCCACCACCACGGCGATGGCAAAGTAAGCCAAGCCAACGCAAATCAAGGGTCGCAGTCGACTATTGTGCATTGCCGCTTGGCCGATGTGCAGGACCGGGCCGTAACACCCCCAGCAACAAATCACCAACGCGACCGAGGCGATCTGCAAAACAAGATTCCGAAAGGCACTGGTGTCTTCGGGAGTGGCTTGGACCGCCCCGGCTTCGGCGGTGGCGGTTACTTCGGCAACAGGTTGTTTGGGTGCAGTTGGTTTGGCTACCAGCACGGTCGTGGCACCTAGGAGCACGATCACCAAACCAGCCAAGAAAATCGGGCCGATCTCTTTCATCTTGCGTGAGAGAAAAATCGAGAGAAACGAATTCACTACCGGAGCCCCGCCGAAGACTAAGGGCATCACGTACACCGGCTTCCCGCCGAAAAAGAATGCCAAGATAATTCCCAGCGCACCGAGCGCACCCAAGGCCCCCCCGGCGAGACTAAACAGGATTCCTTTGAGGGTCCAATCCCCCGGTTCGCCGCGCAGTCGTAACAGCACCGTGGGAACCGCGACTCCGATGCCGAAGTAGGCGAGTCCGACGCAGATAAAAGGTCGCAACGAAGCGAAACCCCCGGATGTCGACATGTCATGTTGGCCCCAGTGCAACACGGGGCCGTAGACGCCCCAAGCGAGGATCGTGACGGCAAACGAGGCGACCACGAACAGCAGGTTCTTCATAGGAGGATTGCAGTTGGAGGGAATTGGAAGGGAACTGAAGGTAAGTCTGGAATCCACTGTAGTGCAACCAGCGCGAAACTGCTACCGGTCAGTCTCTTGATAAGCGTCACCTTAGCCGGACCAACACTTTGGTCCGGGAAATCCCGGAGGACGTGGTCCTCCGGCTAGGCCGTGACTGACTTTTTTTTCAGTTGCCAGAATTCTACTCCCCGCGTAAAGCGGCAATCAGTGGCGTGGCAATCGCTGCCCGAACCGCCATCCAACCCGCGGCGATTCCCAGGACCACGACAGTTCCCAACAGCGCGAGCAGTGTGCCCCAGGGAATGTTGGCCTCGTGGAGGGCCCAGTGGGGGAGGGTGGCAACCAGCGCGGCGAGGCACCCGCAACCGAGCCCAGCCAGTAACAACGTGGCGTTTTCCCCCAGGACCAACTCGGCGAGTCGCGCACGGCGAAATCCGGTCGAACGCAGCAGCGCCAATTCGCTCCGGCGTTCGACGACGCTTCGCAGTTGGGCCACGGCCAAGCCGACGGTTCCCAGCAACAACCCCAAGGCCCCCAGCGATTGGAAAGTCGTGAGATAGGTATTTTGCACTGCCAGAAAATCGGCAAGTCGCTGGGTCGTCGAAACGGCATCGAAACCATAGTCGACCAAGCGAGTTTCCAGCAGGGGTGCGAGGTCCATGGTTGCGGTTCCTCCGGCACGGATCAGAAACAATTTCTGTCCTGCCGCATCGGGGTAGAGTCGCAGGAAGTTTGTTTCGCTCATGAGCACATTGCCTTGCAGGATGCTGCCAGCCAACAGGCCCACGACTTCGAGCGTGACGGGATTGTCGAAGGAATCGCGGATTGTGAACCGGGCACCGATCCCCGCGAGGTGCAGGCTGTAGGTGGCTGTGTTCTTGTCGAGCACGACGGGCACAATCGGGAGACTTTGGGAGTCGGTGCCGAGGGAATGTTCGAGGAGCTTCCAAGGGGAGTGCTGTTCAGACTCAATTTGGAGCGTCTCCGAGTGCCCCTCCCCTAGCCCCTCCCCAGGGTACTGGGGAGGGGGATTTTGTAGCGCGGCCCAAGCAAACTCGTGGCCCGCGCGATCGAACGAGTTGGGAACCCCCACCACGCGGGGCTGGGTGGTTTGGTACAAATTGAGGCAACTGGCATCTTCACCGCCGCGAACGCGAAAGGAACAAACATCTGCGCCCGCGAAAAGGTGTTCCTCGTCCGCGGAAAAGCCGAGTTCTTCGCGGCCGGTGGGTGAATTGAGATCGAAGTGAATCGGCAGGTCGGCGGAGGCGATCAAGTCGAATCCTCCCGTGCCCCCCGAAGTGGGCGCGAGGCGAAACGCACTCAAGGCGACAATTAAAAAACTGGCGACGGCCGCCAGGGCGACCGACAAGATCGTGCGACTAGGGTTGCGGCGGGCATTGCGGAGGGCGAGTCCCACGAGCGAAAGTCCCCGGGGAACGGCGAGAGTCGGTTGCCGCAATTTATCCCGGAGCCAAATCAAGATTCCCGCCAGCACGAGTGCCCCGCTGCCGAAAAACGCCCCGGCCTGGGCCTCGTCGCGTAGGCCGGCGAACATTGCTACCAAGCCCACGACACTCGCCGCGAACAGTAGCGCCGCCGGGAGTAATCGCTTTCGGCGCTGCGGCAGGACTGGGGCGTTGTCGTTCGGATCGCTGGTGTCGCCTGCCAAGAGTTGCCGGGGTTCAAGCCGAGTGAGTTTCTGCAGCGAACGCGCAATCGTGATGAGTGACACAATCACACCGCAGGCAAAGCCCAGTGTCAAACTCAGGGGATTCACATGGAGTTCGAGAAACGGACTAACCGTCGCCGCGACCCACCAGGTGGTGAGTCCGTGAATCATGAGGGCGGCATACCCGATGCCGACGCCGGCACCCAGCGTAGCTCCGACTACGGCGACGACGGCTGCTTCCGCGAGCCACATGCGTCGGACCCGTTGCGTGTTCCAGCCCAGGGCCGCGAGCAAGCCGACTTCCGCCGCCCGGCCTTCGGCCCCCAAGCGAAACAAGAGCGCGATCAACATGATTGCCGAGGCCATCAGAAAGAAACTGAATCCGAGAAACAACCCTTCAAAGGAAGTCGTGCCGCGGGCCGCCGCGAGTCCTTGGACCTTCACGGGAAGCCATTTCATACCAAGCGCTGCGGGGTCGATTGCCGCCGTGAGTTTGGCTTTGATTTTTTCAACCGTAACCGCTTCGGTGATCGGCAACCGCAGTGCGCTGGTCGCACCCCAGCGGGTCGACCATAGTTGCTTGGCGAGAGCCAGCGACACGAACGCCTTGGGGGTGGTGCGGTAGTCGTCCCAATACTTTTCGTCGGCCTGCGAAATTTTCTCGATCAGGGGAAATGGCAAGTCCCAATCGCTGATCGAACGTTCGTCGGTCACCCCCGGTAGTTCCGGCGTGAAATGCTGATCGGCGACGGCGGTGGGTTGGCCTTCGTCGGTGTGCAGGGGGGCGATCACCTTGATGGTGAGCGGATCAGTCGCGCGCTCGATGAGCTCGCCATGGGTGGTCTCGGGTTCGTAGTAGGAGATCGTGAGCGTGTCGCCGACTTGGGCCCCCAGTTGTTCTGCCGCCCAGTCGTTGAGAGCAATTTCGTGTTCGCCCAGCAAGATCGGTTCGCCCTCCGCATTGCGGAGTGGCCCCAGTTCCGCAGTCGAATCAACGCCGGTGACCGTCGAGTAGGGAATTTTCTTCTCTCCAAGCTGGATCGAATTGGCAAGATACGTAACCACCGCTTGCGGTTTAACGCCCGCAAACAGTTTCTCAACGGTTTTTACGAGATAGGGTGTAAGCACCAACCGCTCGGCAGAAAGTTGCCCAAAGCGAATCGCAGGGGGATCGCCGATGTCTACTTCTTCCAACTGCAAACCAAAGTCAGCCAACTGCGGTTGCAGGGGGAGCAGAAGTGAAGAGTCTTTACTCCCCACGGCAATAACATTCGCCTTGCCGGGAATCTTGAGGAGCCGCTGCATCGTCGCCAGCGGCACGAATACGTTGCGGGGTTCGAGTTGCGAAGGGTGCAGTCCAAACCGCGCGATTCCCGAGTTGTCGATGGCTGCGACAGTCAATCGCCGCACCGTGGACGCATCGGCCTTTTCGCCGAGTGTGCTGTCGGCGGGGATGTTGCTCGGCACGGCCACGCGAAGCAGCACCTCGTCGCCCACGGAGACATGCAGCTCGTCGGCGATTGATTGCGAAAGGATCGCGCCGTCGCCGCTTGTCGGCTTAGCGACCTCGTCTTCACCAAACTTCCAAAACTCTTCGGTCACGCCGAGAATCGAAAGTTGCGTGGCCTGTGTGGTTTGTTCGCCACGAGTCGAGGACATACTCCCCGGAACCAGCAGCAGGGGGGCGACCCCTTGGACGCCGGGGCCCAAATCGCGTCCCTCGATTTCCGTGGCAAGCTCCTCTCGAAACGGTTGCTCGGCTACCACCACTCCCGCGATGCTTCCCAGCCGCTCGAGCACCAGGTCGTGCAAGCTTCCCCGCACCGAGTCACCGACGAGCAGTGCTCCCGTGATAACGGCAGTGGCAACGGCCACTCCCGCGGCGACGGCAAGATGCACGCGTTCACTTGCGAGCCGTTCCACAACCTCGCGCAGCATCATGTGCTCGCCGATGACGCTCTTCGCGGTGCTCGCGGTGGTGCGCCAGTCGGTCGAGAACTTCCGGATGGAGCGGACCGCGTCGGAGATCCTCTCGCTGCTGGTCCGCATGGTCCGCACCCATGCCACGACGCTGGTGATCGTGACGCACGATCCCGAGGAAGCGCTCGATCGCGTTACCGACGTAGCGCCGGTCGGTCGAGATGTTGATGTTCGCGATCGCGTGGACGTTGAGCGGGATGCCGCCTTTCGAGTAGGCCCCGTGGACCTCGACCTCGATGATCATGTTGGTCAGGTCGAGCCGATCGACCCGCGCGCGAAGCACGTCCTGAACGCGCGGCGCCAGCGCGTCGAATTCGAGCGCCAGCTGCGTGGCAAGCTCATGCGCCTCGCGTTCGTCCACACTCAGCGATTGATGGCGCTCGTTCAGCGATTGCGTGCGCGCCGCCGTCTGCGCGTGGCGCTTTTCCGCATCGGCGAGGGCGGCGCGCGCCGCAGCCGCTTCGGTCTCCGCCTGTCGCCATCCGTTGCGCACGGTGCGCTCGGTCGTCTCAGCGATTTCGCGTGCCTCGCGCGCGTCCTGCCAAACGGAGCGAATTTCACCCGCATGCGCTTCCGCCGACGCAATTGTAC
>CALMBE010000765.1 GCA_937860165.1 uncultured Planctomycetaceae bacterium | reverse complement strand
CACCCCAAAGTGAAAAAGTGATCGGCCCTGATGTTAATCTTGGGTCGTTGTACTTTCTAAAGTATTCCCAATAGTTTCGATCCAATGTCGCAGTTTTCTATTATACTTGCCAGTGGTTCGCCGCAGCGCAAGACCTTGCTGGCAGATGCTGGGTACGAATTTGATGTCTCACCGCCGCACGATTCCGCGGAATGTGGGATTTGCAGCAACTGTGGCCCCGCGGAATTCGTGGCGGACTTGTCGCTGAGAAAATTGCAAGACGTGGTCAGCCGGTTGCCCGGGGTGTCCACCTCCACGGTTGTCATCGCCTGCGACACCGTGGCCGAGTGCCAGGGGATGATTCTCGGCAAGCCACGCGACGAATCCCATGCCCGGGCGATGCTCGAGCAGCTTTCTGGCCAACGTCATCGCGTCTTCAGCGGTTTGAGTTTATGTTTGCTAAAAGCGGACGCAACGCCCCCGACGGTTCTTACCCGCATCGCCCGCACCGAACTCCTGATGGACAACCTCTCGCCTTCGGCCATCGAAGAATATCTCGCCACCGACCTCTGGCAGGGCAAGGCCGGGGCCTTCGGCTGGCAAGATCGACCGGGCTGGCTCCGCATCGTCGAGGGAAGCGAATCAAACGTGATCGGTCTGCCGATGGAGCTGTTAGGTGAGATGTTTGGCGAATTAACGCCGTAAAGACAGTTCTTTTTGTCTCTAATAGGATTTCGATCATTCGTAGCTAAAAAAGTAGCATGTCAACAATTGCAGTGCTTGGCTAAAATAATCCATGAGTTTTGGAAGTGTTACAGTTTCGTCGAAAAAATGATAGGGGTAGGGGAGACCGAACTCAATCGGTCTTCCCTACCCCTATCAAGCAAAAATGTCCATGACCAGGGATTACCCCAGGGCCGATCACTTTTTCACTTTGGGGTGCCATGCTCACGCTGGTACTCCGGCGTGGGCATGTGAATAGTCGAGAAAACATGGCCACAGCGGAGTACCGCCGTGGCCATGGCACCCTCCATTGTGAAAAAGTCATTGGCCCTGGATTACCCGATTCTCGCAATACTTATCTGCTCAAACCTCTCACAATCTCTAAGTACAAATAGCTATGAAACTGCGAGTGGGTGTCGTTGGCGTGGGATCGGCTTGGGAGTCGCGGCACTTGCCGGCTTTGCGGGCGCTCGAGGATCGGTTCGAGGTGGTGGCCGTTTGCGATCCGGTGCAGCATCGGGCCCAACAAGTTGCCCGGCAGTTCGATGAGGTTCTTCGCCACCTCGCGGTCGAGTTCCGATTCGAGCCGGGCCACTTCGAGAAGGGCCCGCTCCACCGCCGGCTCGTCGAGAACGCCAGGGGCGGCGAGGAGTGCGGCGAGCTTCTGTCTCTCGGAATCCACCGCGGCCTGCCGGGCCAGCAGGTTTGGATGGTGAGCCATGGCGATCTCGTGGATCTTCGCTTTCTGCTCGGCCGTGAGGTCAAGGACGTCGAAGGGATCGTCGGACGTGGCGGCCACCGGCGTACGCCAGGCGTGAACGCCCCACGTCACCGCGAGAGAAACCGCTCCGGCAAGGAGGACGGTGCCAAGCGCCGAAACCAAGCGCATCAGCGCAGGACCCCGGCAGATGAAGGATCGCGCGGCGCCACTCTCTCGTAGAACGTGGCGAGTGTGTCGGAGGGCGCTGCGGAGAGGGTCAGGGACACCGGAGGTTCGACACGCTGGGTGGGAGCAAAGAGGATGTTGCCGGCGACACTCATGACGACGGCCGCGGCGACCGAGACGGACACGGCCACGCGGCTCGACCGGACGCGGTTCGCCCGAACACGGGAGAGAAGGCCGTCCGCAAGACGAAACTGACTCAAGCGCAAGTCACAGGCGGCACAG
This sequence comes from uncultured Planctomycetaceae bacterium, assembly GCA_937860165.1. Taxonomy (GTDB): domain Bacteria; phylum Planctomycetota; class Planctomycetia; order Pirellulales; family Lacipirellulaceae; genus Bythopirellula. The sequence goes on along the minus strand of CALMBE010000765.1, from coordinate 193 downwards.
GTCTTGAGATGGGCAGCGACGTCGGCCATTTCCCCGGACGGCAGTTCGCCGTCAAGAAAGCGGGACAGGACTTGACCGTCCACCGGGCAGAGCAATTCCATGGGTCTTAGTGCGAAACACCGGGAACGGCGAAAACTCTCAGCCGCCGAGCAATTTCGACAGTGTTTCCCGGCCCCGGAAGATCGCGTTCGCG
>CALMBE010000764.1 GCA_937860165.1 uncultured Planctomycetaceae bacterium | reverse complement strand
CCTTGAAAGCTCCACCGAGTGCGACACTTGTCCGCGATCAAGCCACCAATCGCGCGGGCGAACAGGTTCATTCCGCCAAACATGCCTGCGATCAGACCCGCCGTTTGCAGCGCCTGGGCCTGATCGAGTTGCTTGAAATAGTCGAAATAATCCAGGAAGTAGAGGACCGCAATGTTGTCGATAGTCAGCTCCATGCCGAAACAAGCACCGTAAATTGCAAAGAGGGCCCACACTCGACGGTCACGGCAGGCCTCGGCAAAAGCACCTTTGGTCGCGTGGGCAGAGTGCATTTTCCCGGCTGCCCGAAGTTCGCGGTAATTTCCGTCCGGAGTATCTTGCGTGAGAAAATAGTAGGCGACCCCCACCAGGGCACACATCGCGCCAACGACCACCATGGCGGCCCTCCAACTTGTCGCCGGAGTCAGACCCAAGGTTCCAACGAACAGGGCAAACAAGAGCGGCATGACCAGCTGTGTCACGCCCCCCCCTAGATTGCCCCACCCGGCAGCGGTGGCGTTGGCAGTCCCCACACAATTCGACGCAAACATTCGCGAGGTGTGATACTGCGTGATGACAAACGAAGCACCAATGGCCCCGATCAGTACGCGAAACACAAGAAACGTCATAAAATCGTGGGCCAATCCAATCGCCATGACAGGAATCGATCCCACCAACAGCAGCCCTGTGTAAGTCAATCGGGGCCCAATCCGATCGCACAACCAGCCGACCAAAAGCCGTGCAAAAATCGTGACGGCCACCGATCCGATAATGCACCACCCCACCTGGTCCTTGGTGAGTTGAAGTTCTTCGCGCACCACCACCATCAGCGGTGCGATCCCGAACCAGGCGAAGAAACAGAGGAAGAACGCGATCCAAGTCATATGGAACGCGCGCATCGCGGATGTCGAGAATTCTAGCAGCGAAAGGCGTGTCGCCTTGGTTTCCGAAGTCATACGTGGGTCCACTTCGAGTTGCAGGTAGGAATGCCAGCAGGGGTTGCGCGTCCGAGCGAAAACCCGTTCGGCATGGCGAGGGGTACGGGCAACTATCATGCCGTTCACTGAAATCGAGAGAATTCCAGCGGAAAACAGCGGGTTTCGACGATGCCGTCCCGCCGAAAACAGATCGAATTTGCCGCGCCGCTATGCACGGTCGCTTAGTAGTTGGGCAATGGTGTGAGAAGGACTAATCATAAATCCTAGCCGGACCAACACCTTGGTCCGGGTATCCGAATTGCGACGATGGATTAACAGCTGGCTAATCCAAAAGCAGTCAAGCTCAAGACCAAGCCGGTAATCAGTATGGTAGCCAAAGTTCCGGGATATCACGATCTCGGAAATACACTGCAAGTGTCTCTGAACACTTCTTGAAGAACTCCGAATCGAACACCTAATTCTACAGCGCTAATTCGATTTATTTTGGCCACGGACAAAGCACGGATTCAACACGGCCATTGTAAAAAAACGAGAGTCGCAATCCGTCCGCTTGTTCGATGCTTTCTACCAGGAGTGGCATCACTTATATTCATCTGTGTTCAATCCGTGAAGTTCCGTGGCGTTCTTTGATTTTCGCCCGTTCAATTCAGCGCAGTAGGACTAGCTCTTCACCTCAAACTCGGCATCAATCGCGTCGTCATCGGCGGTGAATGATTTCTATTCCACTACTCTCACTAGGTTGCTCACTTCTACCAATCGATCAGCCTCTCGTATTGCAAAATAAAACCGCAAAGGTTTTACTTCCAATCGCCACAGGTCTTCACCCAAGAATACGGATTGATCTCGTGGCGCAACTGCCAAGATCCGATCTGCCTGGTTAGCTGCTCTTGCGACGGCAGATTTCTCGGCCGATTCTTCCCAAATCGAGGCGAGTTCTTCGGCCGCATCGGAAAGATAAACGACTGTATACTCTCTCATCCGATTTCCCGCGCACCGATTCTCTCCAACACGGTGGCGGAAGGAATTCTAGATTGATCGGAAGCCAATCGTCGCCTAGCTTCAGCAATCGTTGCATGCTCCTCTGCGGTGGGTATCGGTAGGACTCGGACGACGACACTGCCGTTGGCGTCACAAAATACGACTCCATCGGTGGCGCTAGAGAACAGTTGGACTTGATCGCTGGTGAGAATGATTTCGGTCATGGCAGAAATTCCTATATTTTCCCTACAAGCAAGTTTACTCCAGGCGGCGAACGCAAGCAAATAGCGACTCGCCACGCCCTGCATAGCCCCTTAATTCCCTCAAGATCACCTAACTCTTCACCTCAAACTCCGCATCAATCGCGTCGTCATCGGCGGAATCGGTTTGAGGTGCCTCGCTGGTGCCGCCGCCCGCTGAAGCGGGCTCGCCTGCGGCGGTGGATTTGTAGAGCGCTTCGCTCATGGCGTGCGATGCCGCTTCCAGTTCGCCGATGGCGGCCTTAATGGCGGCGGAGTCTTCGGCCTTGGCCGTCTCGCGGACCTTGGCGATTGACTTCTCGAGCGACGACTTGTCCGCGTCTTTTAATTTGCTCCCTTGCTCCTTGATCAGCTTTTCGAGCTGGTAGCAGCGGGATTCGGCCTCGTTGCGGGCTTCGACCAATTCGCGTTTCTTCTTGTCTTCGGAAGCATGGGAGGCCGCATCGGATTTCATCCGCTCGATTTCTTCTTCGCTCAGGCCGCTCGATTGCTCGATCCGCACCGTTTGCTCCTTGCCGGTCCCGAGGTCTTTGGCCGCCACGTTCAGGATGCCGTTGGCATCGAGGTCGAACTTCACTTCGATTTGCGGTACGCCCCGCGGGGCAGGGGGGATGCCGTCGAGATTGAATTGACCCAGCAAGCGATTGTCGGCGCACATCTCGCGTTCGCCCTGGAAAACTCGCACGGTCACCGCGCTCTGGTTGTCATCCGCGGTGCTAAAGACCTGCTTGCGCTCGGCGGGAATGGTGGTATTGCGCTCGACCAGTTTGGTCATCACGCCACCGAGGGTTTCGATACCCAGCGACAGCGGCGTCACGTCCAGCAGCAAGATGTCCTGCACTTCGCCACTCAAGACACCACCCTGAATCGCGGCTCCGATCGCCACGACTTCGTCCGGGTTCACGCCCTTGTGCGGTTCCTTGCCGAACAACTCTTTTACAACTGCTTGCACTTTCGGAATTCGCGTCGAACCTCCGACAAGTACGACTTCGTCGATCTCGCTGGTCGAAAGCCGCGCATCTTTCAAAGCTTGTAGCACCGGGCCGCGCACACGGTCGATCAATGGATCGACCAGCTTCTCAAAATCCGCACGAGTGAGATTGAACTGCAAGTGCTTCGGCCCATTGGCATCGGCGGTGATAAAGGGCAGATTGATGTCGGTCGAATGGGCCGAACTCAATTCCTTCTTGGCCTTCTCGCAGGCTTCCTGCAGACGTTGCAGGGCCATCTGGTCCTTGCGCAGGTCGATTCCCTGTTCGCGTTTGAATTGGTCGGCCACATGGTTGATCATGGTTTGATCGAAATCGTCGCCACCGAGGTGGGTATCCCCATTGGTGGAGATCACGCGGAAGACGCCGTCAGCTACTTCCAAGATCGAAACGTCGAAGGTTCCACCCCCGAGATCGAAGACACAGATTTTTTCGTGGGCCTTGCTGTCCAACCCGTAGGCCAGCGAAGCAGCCGTCGGCTCGTTGATGATCCGCGCGACTTCCAAGCCAGCGATTTGCCCGGCATCTTTCGTGGCCTGACGTTGCGCATCGTTGAAATAGGCCGGAACGGTAATCACCGCCTTGTTGACCGTGTGGCCCAAATAGGCCTCAGCCGACTCTTTCAATTTGCGGAGAGTCTTCGCGGAGATTTCTGAAGGCGTGAACTCCTGGTCTCCGGCTTTGATTTTGACGTAGTCCTCGGGACCCCCGATCACTTGGTAGGGGACCATTTTTTCTTCCGAGGCGACCTCATTGTGCCGCCGTCCCATGAACCGCTTTACCGAATAGACAGTCTTCGAAGGGTTCGTGACGGCTTGGCGGCGGGCGGGTTCGCCGACCAGAACTTCGCCCTTATCAGTGAAGGCGACCACGCTCGGAGTGAGACGGTTTCCTTCGGGGTTGGGAATTACTTTGGCTTCCTTCCCTTCCATCACCGCCACAACGGAATTAGTTGTTCCGAGGTCGATACCGATAATCTTTTCGCCAGCCATTTGAGTTTTCTCCTATAATTATTCAATTGCGGCACTTCAGCCGCTAAGTAGCGTCGATTTCTGGATGGGCGCACCCGCACCCGTCAAGTGTGTAAAGCAAAGAGCGTGCCGACTTGCTGGGAAGCATTCATTTGCCACAACCAATTGCTATGAAAGCATTTATGGAAATTAACATGGAATGGCAAATTGACAGAAAATCGAGTCTTTCTGTCAGAATGGCAGTTTATCCAAAGGTATTCTTCGACTGCAGCTTTGCCCAACCATGCCACATTGGCAGATCGACGGCGGGTTATGCTAGAGTCACTGGTGTTATTGGAGTCCCAAAATACCTATGACAATTGGGCGACAACGAGCTCTAAAAAACCACACAGCTACGTGGCTCTGACTTGGCCGACCTTCGGCAGTGAACCATACTGATCGCATGGCAAATAAAAAGAAATCAACTCGAACGACTTCTCCGAGGGGCGAATCTGACACGAGAGCACCCGCCCAGCGTCAGATCGACAAGTTGGATCGCGAAATCATGGCGCTCGTCCAGCAGCGGGCTGGGCTTCTGAAAGGGCGATCCAGAAAAGAACTCCCTGCGGCGGATCTCAAAGCCGCGCTCGAACGAATCGAGCATTTAGCCTCCGCTACCAAGGGACCGCTCGAAATCCAAGCTATGAGGTCGATCTTTCGCGAAATCTTGAGTGGTACTCAATCCACTCTACGGGAAACTCGCGTGGCCTATTTGGGGCCTGAGTTCACATACAGCCACCTAGCCGCCATCGAACGTTTTGGGCAGAGCGCTACCCTTGTACCCGTCGCTACCATTGCAGCGGTTTTCGAAGCTGTCGAACGGGGGCACGCCGATTTTGGAATGGTGCCGATTGAAAACTCCACGGATGGTCGCGTGGCCGATGCCTTGGAGTGTTTATCGCGGTCGCCTGTCCAGATGTGTGGCGAAGTCCCGCTTCGGATTCGGCATTGCTTGTTAGCCAATTGCCAAGGCGACGAAATCAAGAGAATTTACAGCAAACGCCAGCCGCTCTCGCAATGTCGAAATTGGTTGAGCCAAAACTTGCCCGAGATTCCCCAGGTTGAAGTGGCAAGTTCCGCCGATGCCGCTCGATTGGCGGCGTCGGAATCCGGTGCAGCGGCTATCGCCAGCGAACAGGCGGGAATCAATCATGGCGTTGCCGTCTTGGTACGGGGCATCGAAGACAATCAGGACAACGTGACGCGCTTTGCCGTAATCGGCCTGAAAAGTGGCAAGAAGACTGGCCACGACAAGACATCGCTCGTATTCGAGATCGACCACCAACCTGGGGCCCTGGCCGATGCGATGGGGATTTTCAAACGGCAACGCCTTAACATGACCTGGATCGAATCCTTCCCACTCCCCGGGCAACGCGGCCGGTATCTGTTTTTTGTCGAATTCCAAGGACATGCCAGCGAATTGCGGGCCCGCCGAGCCCTAGCCGCCCTCGCAAAACGAGCCACGCGACTAACGGTGCTCGGCTCCTATGCACAGGCCGAGCCAATCGGTTAAATATCTCACCACCAACTTGTCGATAGGTGACAAGTAGTTACAATGTAATTACATCCTCCAGGTGCTCTATGAAAACGCGTATCATCGCTATCGGCAACTCCCAAGGCATTCGCATTCCCAAGCCCCTCCTCGAGGAATCGGGGTTGGTGGGCGAGGTGGAGGTCTCGGTGGAAAACGCATCAATAGTAGTTAGGCCCGCTTCAGCTCCACGCGCCAACTGGGACGCTGTTTTCAGCAAGATGGCTGAGCAGTGCGACGATGCCTGGTTGGATGCTACTTCCAGTCCGCTTTCCTCGTGGGATGAAGAAGAATGGCAGTGGAAGTAATCCGCTTCGACGTTTATCTGGTCACGCTCGATCCGACTATTGGGAGCGAAATCCAGAAAACACGGCCTTGCTTGGTGATTTCTCCCGATGAAATGAACCGACACATTCGGACGGTGATCGTCGCCCCCATGACCACGCTGGGTCGAAGCTATCCGACACGAATTTCCTGCCGATTCAAAGGAAAACAAGGTCAGGTGGTACTCGATCAGATTCGGACCGTGGATCGAGCCCGGCTCGTCAAAAGATTGGGAAAGCTGGACAAGCGAGCCACAGCCAAAGTTCTCGACATTTTGCGGGAAATGTTCGCTCCTTGATGTCCACAGGGCCGATCACTTTTTCACTGTGGGGTGCCATGCCCACGCTGGTACTCCGGCG
>CALMBE010000763.1 GCA_937860165.1 uncultured Planctomycetaceae bacterium | reverse complement strand
GCGACCAGTCCGAGGGGTCACCGATCCAAAAATCGACTTCGGCCCCCGTGCTGCGCCCGATCCAGTTGCGCTGCAGGGCCTTCACACTGTGGGGCCAATCCAAGGATTCCAAGTCGTTTTCCAGGCGGTCGGCGTAGGCAGTGATCCGCAGCATCCACTGCCGCAGTGGTCGACGTTCGACGGGATGGCCTCCCCGTTCGCTCTTCCCGTCGATCACTTCTTCATTGGCCAGCACGGTCCCTAGCGCGGGGCACCAGTTCACCGGTGCGAAACTCTGATAAGCCAAACGGTACTCGGCTCGGTAGGCATCGATTGCTCGTTCGCCAGCCTCGGCCACCTCAGTGGGAATAGGCAATTCGGCGATGGGGCGACCCCGTTGTTGTTCTTCATCGAACCACGTATCGAAGAGTTGCAGAAAGATCCACTGGGTCCAGCGAAAGTAACCGACATCGGTCGTGGCCAGTTCTCGTGACCAATCGTAGCTGAAGCCGAGCATTTTCAATTGGCGTCGAAAGGTGGCGATGTTTTTCTCGGTTTGAATTCGCGGGTGCTCCCCCGTTTTGATGGCGTGTTCTTCGGCCGGCAGTCCGAAGGCGTCGAAACCCATGGGGTGAATTACCGATTTGCCTTGCATCCGCGCGGTTCGGCACACGATATCGGTCGCGGTGTAACCTTCGGGGTGCCCTACATGCAGCCCGTCGCCACTCGGGTAAGGAAACATGTCGAGTACATAAAGCTTTTCACCCTTGGGCATCGGGGGAGCGACAAAGGTTTGATTGTCCTCCCAGAACTGTTGCCATTTCGGCTCGATCATGGCGGGATTGTAGCGGGGCATAAACGACTATGTTGCTGAGTTGTTCAAGGGCAAGAGATGATTTACAGAACCAGCGATTCTAGCGGAGTCGAGGCTTTGCGCAAACCGTAGTGCCCGTTGACTCAAGTCCTCAACGGCAATTACGATGGGGATTCGGCATCGTTGTCCTTCGCCCTCTGCCCGACGCCCTGGGTCACGTCGATTAATCCTCGTTTCTGGCCTTGCCAGCTGTAATCACCATGGAAAAGACGAAAGTTGCGATCATCGGACTCGGCACCGTAGGGTCTGGAGTGGCTCGGATCTTGCTCGATTATGGGGATCGAACGGCCCGTCATGCTGGCAGGACATTGTGGCTCGAAAAGGCAGTCGTCCAGGACCTGAAAAAAACTCGAGCCTGTGATTTGCCTGCCGGAGTTCTAACCGACGACATCCGCGAAGTGCTCGACAATCCGGAAATTGAAGTGGTTGCCCACCTGGTCGGAGGCATTGAACCTGCCCGCACGATCATGCTCCAGGTCTTGGAAAGTGGCAAGGATGTGGTGACGGCCAACAAGGCCCTGCTCGCGGAGCATGGCCCGGAACTCTTTGACCGAGCTCGAGAATTAGGGCGTTCCATCGCCTTTGAGGCCTCGGTTGCAGGGGGAATTCCGATAATCGCCAATATCGGTCAATGCCTGTCGGCGAATCAGATTCTGTCTTTGCAGGGAATTCTCAACGGCACGAGCAATTTTATCCTTTCCAAGATGCACGAAGTTGGGGCTGCCTATGCCGACGTACTGGCCGAGGCCGCGCTCTCCGTCGCCGATCGGATCGACATCTGCGTCAACAACGCAGGCATGATCGCACTGGGAATCGAGCCTCGCAGCCGGGCGACGACCGAGGTCACCTCCGAGGACTGGGCGGACAGCCTGCATCGCAATCTGACGACGTGCTTCACGGTGACCCGAGCGTGCCTGACGGCGATGCGCGAGCGACGGTATGGGCGCATCGTCAACGTCGCGTCGACGTCGGGCCCGGTACAAGCGTTTCTCGGCGACCCCGGATATCACGCTGCGAAGGCAGGAATCCTCGGATTGACCAGAGCGGTCGCGCTGGAGGTCGCCGATGCGGGCATCACCGTCAATGTCGTGTCACCCGGCTGGATCGCCACCGGTGCCCAACTCACCATCGAGCACACCGCCGGCAGTTACACGCCTCTGGGTCGCAGTGGCACCCCCGACGAGGTGGCCGCCGCCGTGCGCGCCGCCGCGGCCGGGTTTCGCGGCCCGCGCACGATCCTGGAGGGGCGCAACGGCTACTTCAGGGCCTATGCGGGCGAAGGCAACTACGACCTCTCGCGCATCACCGAGCGCCTTGGCAAGGACTGGGAACTGCTGCGGCTCTACCCGAAGCGCTACCCGTGCGACCACATCG
>CALMBE010000762.1 GCA_937860165.1 uncultured Planctomycetaceae bacterium | reverse complement strand
CACGTCGCACCTCGTCGATTACGACAACACGTCGATCACCGAGAACATGCGCGGCAGCTACATCCTGGACACGATCCCCAACGCCAAGCTGCCCGCCGTCGCCGGCTTGGCGCACCACCACCACCCGCAGGCCGTCCAACTTCGTCGCCACGCCCTCGGCTTCCTGGCGCAGCGCCAGATTGTCCGCTTCCAACTGGGCGCGCTTGGTCTCGAACTTGCGCTTGTTCTCGTCGGTGGCGCGCAACGCCTTTTTAAGCGGCAGCAGAAAGTTGCGGGCGTAGCCGTCCTTGACCTTGACCACGTCGCCCATCTGGCCGAGCTTCTCGATCCGTTCCAGAAGAATGACTTCCATGTTCCTTGCTCCTCGATCCCGGTTCCGGCCGCTCTCAATGGGCGGCTGCCCGGGTCATCCTCAATTCGTGTTGGCCGGCGGTCCGCCCGCCGACCGGCCGGAGAATCGGCCGCGCAATCCGACCCACTGTTCGGCCATGCCGATCCCGGCGACCGCCAGCATCGCTTATCAAGCCGCACTTACCGGGCAACTCGTGATCACCACGTTCCATGCCAGCGACGCGGCCACTGCCGTGGGCCGATTGCTCGACATGGAAATCCCTCCCTACGTGATCCGCAGCGCGACGAATTTGATCGTCGCCCAGCGGCTTTTGAGAAACCTATGCACTTGTGCCGAATCGATTACTGATGTCGATGGGAAGCCACATCGCCAGTCGCGCGGTTGCGAGCGGTGCCAACACACCGGTTATCAGGGCCGGCGTCTGGTGGCCGAGTCGTTGTGGTTGGAAGGAACCCAAGTCAATCAGGCGATTCGCACGGGCATCGACACGAACCAGCTCCGCGAACTGGCGATGCAAGAGGGGATGCGAACCCTCCACCAAGAGGCCCTCGCCCTCCGCGCTGCAGGAATCACCAGCGATGCGGAACTTATCCGTGTCTTCGGGCTGAATTTCGGTGAAGGCCATTGAACAGTCCGTAATTCCAAGTTCGTTATGAGCCGAACGCGCTAGCGTCGGGTGACTTGGTGAAAAACCCGAGGCTAGCGCCTACGGCTCAGTTCTGTGAGGATGCATTTCGACCGGAACTTGGAACTACTGACAGGAGGACGCGGAGGGAGCGGAGGAAGGCTGTCTGTTAGTGGCTATCAGCCAGGATATAAGCAGTTGAATGCAGATTGCCCGTCCGCAACCAACAACCACTAGCCCGCTTTTCTCACCATTCAGTAACCACGAATTCTACGAATCCCACGAATACTCGCAGTTTAGAGCAATCGAGAAGTCGGGATTCTCAACCAACCTTTTTTCTTGGTGACTTGTCTAGAGATGCAATTACAGTTCAGCTGACAGATTCGTGCTATTTGTCTCATTCGTGGTGAGAAATCCAGGTTAGCCACTTCTTCTTCCTGCCTTCGTGGTCAACAATTCCCTGAATTCGCCGATTCCTAGAAACAATTCTGCTTGGAATCTCGCCGAGCAACGTGATACAATGACTGCGCTTCGCTTGATGGGCCAGTTCTTCTGATGATTGTCGTGACCTCGCTTCGGAACCGAGTCACGAACTTGTTTCTCGTTCGCATCGCGCGAGAGAAGGGGCTTGCGTTGCCAAGGGTGACCCTCGAACATTTGATCGCCTTGAACCGCGAGATTCACGCCCTCGCCGTTGCCGGGGTGCCGCTCGAACAGGGCTTGGTGCGGGTGGCGGAGGAGTTTTCTGGTCCCCCCGCCGAGATCGCCCGCCGGTTGGCGGATCGCACTGCCGCGGGGGCGACACTCAGCGAAGCCATCGACGCCGAATCCGAAGCCTTGCCCGAGTCGTATCGCGTGCTGGTGCGGGCTGGGATGCAGTCGGGAAAACTCACGGCCGCGCTCGAAGGATTCGGCACCACTGCCGAGCGCATGGCCAACTTGTGGCGGATCGCCCTGTTGGCAGCCCTCTATCCGCTGCTGATTGCGGCGGGTGCTTGGGTGTTGCTCTTCTTTGTGGGAAACGCATTACTACCGAGTCTCGATTTTATCGGAATCAACGATCGCTTCTGGCTCAGTGCCTTGCGAGTTCCCGGCGAGTGGGCTTGGTACTTGGCCCTGATTGGCCCCTTGGTAATGCTGCTAGGGTATTTTCTCTGGTGGCGGTGGTCGGCCCAGGCGGGGGAATCAAACGGACCCAATCGCTGGCAATGGTTGCGCTGGATCCCCGGGGTAAAGCAAATCCTGGATCTAGGTTCCGCCGCCAGCTTTGCCGACTTGCTGGGTCTGTTGGTCAGAAATCGCTTGCCGTTGGGCGAAGCCCTGCCGCTGGCCGCCGCAGCCAGTGGGATGGGAAACATTTCTCAGTCTGCCGAGGACGTGTCCCGGCAACTTGCCGAAGGAAAACCCTTGGGAGCCCAAACCGAGGCCTTCCGTCAATTGCCCGCACTGGTGCGTCTGGCACTGCTGGGCAACGATGGCCCCGAAGCCTTGGCCAGCGACTTACAACACGCCGCGGCCAGTTACCAGCTTCGTGCCGAAAATTTGGCCAGCCGCGTTTCGTTTTTCTTACCCCTCACGATCACTGCCGTAGTGGGGGGTTCGATTGCGGGAGTCTACGCATACTTGATGTTGCAACCCTATGCCGTGTCATTGAGAGAAATCGCCCTGTGGAATTAGTGCCGGGAGAATTTGGAATGACGAATGACGAAATACCCAAGGACGAAAGAATGCCAAAGTCGGAAGCACATAACATCATGCCAGGACCCAGGTCACAAATCTCCGAACCTCGTCATTAGGCATTCGTCATTCCTTCGTCATTGGTCATTCGTCCTTCGTCATTAGCCACCTGGTCATTCAATGAACTATAAACATTTGCTTCCATGAACGACGAACATCCAACTCGACCGCCGAATCTGACTCCTGCGGAGTCCGAGGCCTTGCTGCGCGGACTGGGCCAAGGGGTTGATCGTCGCACGGCGTTGCCCGAGGTGTTTCGCGCTTTGGCCGATCATATCAGCGATAGCCGACTGCAATTGGTGGCCCAACAGATTACCGAACGCCTGGAGGCAGGTGCCGACCTTCCGGCTGCCCTCGCGTCGGTCCAGCAAACGATCCCCGTTCATTTGCGGCAGGCTTTGACGATTGGCGCCACCTCGGGCAACTTGGCGGCGGTCCTCAAAGGTCTGGCTGAGAGCGAGCTCAATCGGCGTGAAATGCGGCGCGGCTTGTGGGCCGTGCTGGCCTATCCCCTGTTGGTTGTGGTTTTGCTGGGCCTGCTGCTGGCGTATGTGTTTATCGTGCTGTGCCCCATGTTCCAGGAAATCTTCGATGATTTCGATCTGGACCTCCCCCAGATCACCGTGATGTTCATGGCGGTGTACAAGTCACTACCCTGGATCGTGGGGGGCATGATCTTGCTGGGCCTTGCGCTCGTGAGCTTTGCGGGAATACCAAGTCGTTTCGTTCACTGGATTCGCACGACGCTGCCGCTCTTTGGTCGTGCCTGGCAGTGGAGTGGCCACCATGAATTTGCTTCCTTGCTGGCAACCCTCACTGCCGAGCATGTGCCGTTGGTGGATGCGTTGGACTGCACGATCCAGTCGCTCCGCGATCGCAACTTGGCCCGCGCGGCAGGGATCGCCCGTGACAAGTGTGCCCAGGGAAAAACGCTCAGCCAGTCGCTGTGCGAGTCGATCCACTTCGACCGCACGCTGACTTCCTTAGTGGCCTGGGGCGAAACCCACGACACGCTCCCCGCCGCGCTGTCAGAAGCCGCGGCCACTTATGTCCAGCAGATGTCCTTGTACACGCAGTTCCTGGAGCGGATTGTCCCCCCGATCTTGTTGATCGCGGTGGCGGTCGTGTTGCTCTTCTCGACCATGGCCTTTTTCGTGCCGCTCATCGATTTGATCAACGGTTTAACAGGATGAGGTGGAAAATGACGAATGACGAAATACCCAAGGACTAAGGAAATTTCAATGACGAAGCTCATACCATCATGTCAGAACCCCTGCTACATTCCTTCGAACCTCGCCATTAGGCATTCGCACTTCTTTCGTCATTGGTCATTCGTTATTCGTCATTAAACCTCACCACCCTTATCCCATGACCAACGTATTTCTCACTTGCCTGATTCTGCTTGCCGTGGGGTTGAGCCTCCGGATGGCGCTCAAACTGCTTTACGGCGCACGGGGGCCCCGGCTGGAAGACCCGATCTATCAAGCGCTGAACTCGATCGGCTGGGGACTGATTTTATTCCCGGCAACGGGGCTGCTGGTGTTTAGCACGCATTTCTTTTCGCTATTCTTGGGACTGGTCGCAATGTCGACCGTGGTCGAAGTGGTTCTCGCCCGCCGCGATTCTCAGCGGCAGGCAGCGTGGGCATTGCTCTCGGGAAGTCTCGCAAACGAGTCTCCCACTCCCGCCGCTTTACGTCGGCACCAGGGCCGCTTCACCGGCATCGTAGGCCGGGCGTTCCGTCGCCTGGTCGAATCGCTCGAAGAGGGGCACAGCCTCCGCACGGCCGTTGCCGAGAACCCCGGGAGCCTCCCGCGCACTGCCCAGGCCTACGCGGCGATCAATGCCCTCGGAGCCAAGTCGGCACTCTCGCCGGCCCCTGGGCGCTCATTCAGTTCTCAACCCGATGCCACACTGAGTTGGCACGCCCTGGCCAAGCGTGTCAGTTATTTGCTGACGGTTCTGTTTGCCATGCTGACGGTGGTTACCTTTTTCATGATCAAGATCATCCCCTCGTATCAGGCGATCTTCGCTGATTTTGAATTGAACCTCCCGAATCTGACCGTGTGGGCCATTGCTGTGAGCGACTTAATGGTGAATTCCTATCTGGCACCGTTGTTGGCAGTCGGCCTCGTGGCGATCTTGATCGGCGCGTTGGTGGTGACGGTGGCTTACCTGTGCGATATCGCCGTGCTTCGCCCCCTGGTGGACCGGTTGTTCTTCACGATCCACCGCGCCCAGGTCTTGGAATTGCTGGCCGACTCCGCCGAAAACCAGCGGCCCTTCACCGCCGATTTGCAGCAACTCGTGCATGAGAAACCGAACTACCCCAGTGCGTACGTTCGTCGCCATCTGGAGCACATCCTGCGGCACCTCTCCGCGGGAGAGGATTGGAAGACCGCCCTGGCGGCGAGTTCCGGTCTGCTGCTGCGCGGCCTGCAGCGCTTGCCCGCGATCGAGCCCGGCGTCGACCCTCGCGGCGTGGTGACCCTCGAGGTCGGCCTGCCGCCGAACGCCCCCGCGGGTCTCGAGGAGGCGGCGCGTTACTACCGCCGACTGATCGACGCGTCGCACGACGCGCCTGGTCTCACCGGTCTCTCGGCGATCTCGCGGCTGCCGGTGGTCGGTGCTCCGGCCAGCACCGGCTTCCAACTCGAAGGGCAACCCAACCCGCCGGGCCAGGCGCCGGTGGCCGATCTGCGCTACATCGAGCCCGAATTGCGCGAGGCGGCCGAGAGCGTGCTTCGCGAAGGCGAAACGCTGACCAGCCTGATCGAAACCGCGGTGCGCGAAGCCATTCACCGCCGACGGATTCAAGATGAGTTTCTGGCGCGCGGCCTGCGTTCGATGAAGCAGGCCAAGCGCTCCGGCATCTACCACTCGGCCGCCGATGTGCATGCTGAACTGCAACGGCGGCTCGATGCCCGGCGCAAGAAGGTGTTGGGGTGACGCAGCAGTTCGAGGTTCGGTACACCGATGCCGACCGCGATGACTTGCTCCGCCTGTTCGACTTCTTGCTCGACCGCGCGAAGACCACC
>CALMBE010000761.1 GCA_937860165.1 uncultured Planctomycetaceae bacterium | reverse complement strand
TGCTGAATCCGCAGACACTGAAGATGTCATCAACTCGCTGCTGACGGTCGCGGGAACGGAAGTTGCCGTGCTTTTTGTCGAACTCAAAAAGATCACGAAAGTAAGTTTGCGGAGCCGCACAGATTTCGATGTGCGCAAGGTTGCGGAACAATTTGGCGGCGGTGGCCATAAAGCCGCTGCTGGAATCGCCTTTGAAGGGAGATTAAGTGCCACCCAAAAGGCAGTCTTGGAAGTCCTCGAACAACAGTTTAGTTAATGGTGGGCCATGCCGAGCTAGGCTGGTAAAAACCTGATGTCGCACAAACCACAAATCACCCCTCCGGCTAATCGCCGGTCGTTCTTTGCTATGCTGGCCACGATTGTAGCGGGGACTCTGAACCTGCTCACACCACTTGCGGTGGGCCTGGCTTCTTTTTTTTCCCCCTTGTTCAAGAAAGCTCCTCAGTCGCGAGTTCGGTTGGCGCTGCTGGACCAAGTACCTGATGATGGGTTGCCCCGCAGTTTTCCTGTGGTCACCGATCGCGTGGACGCGTGGACCAAGTATCCTTCGCAACAGGTCGGCTCGGTATACTTGATTCGACAACCGGGCTCAGGCCAGCCGACGGCTCTGACCGCCAAATGCCCGCACGCGGGATGTTTTATCAGCTACAAGCCCGGCGACGATTTGTTTCGCTGCCCCTGTCACACGAGCGCCTTCAAGCTCGATGGCACGCGGTCCCGCGGGGACCAGGACGTCGCCCCCCGTGATATGGACCGCCTGGAAGTTGAAATTCGTAAGCGCACGACCCCTGCCGGAGAAGAGGTCGCGGAAGTGTGGATTGAATTCGTCGATTTCCAAACCGGTCACAAGGAGGCGAAACCATCAGCATGAGCGGCAGATTGCACAAACTTGTCGACTGGCTCGACAACCGGACGGGAATCCGGGGATTGCTCCACGAAGCGCTCTATGAACGCGTGCCTGGCGGAGCGCGTTGGCGCTATGTGTGGGGCAGCACTCTGGTCGTGGCATTTGCGACGCAACTCATCACCGGTACGTTTCTCTGGATGGCTTACAGCCCGAGCGCGCAGACCGCGTGGGAAAGCGTGTTCACTATCCAGTTTGAAATGACCGGCGGCTGGCTATTGCGTGGGATCCACCACTACATGGCCCATGCCATGGTATTTCTGCTGCTGATTCACTTCGCCCAAGTCGTGTGGGATGGTGCCTACCGCGCACCGCGAGAATTGAATTTTGTCGTGGGACTGGTGCTCCTACAGATTGTTCTCGGACTTTCGCTAACGGGTTACCTCTTGCCGTGGGATCAAAAAGGCTACTGGGCCACGACAGTCGGCACGAATCTGGCGAGCCAAGCGCCACTGGTGGGCCCCGAAATAAAAAAGCTCGCAATTGGCGGCTCGGATTACGGCCACCACACGTTGACGCGATTTTTTGCCCTGCATGCGGGGGTTCTGCCGGGGCTCTTGATTGCACTGCTTGCCGTACACCTCGCTCTGTTCCGACGCCATGGATTGCATGCCAAAGAGCCCGTCACTCGACCTGACGCAACTTTTTGGCCCGATCAATTGCTCAAGGATAGTGTGGCGGCACTGGGGGTCTTGGCCGTGGTGCTGGTGTTTGCGGTGTGGAGCAAAGGGGCGGAACTCTCCGCACCGGCGGACCCGGCACATCCGTTCAACGCGGCCCGCCCAGAGTGGTATTTCCTGTTCCTGTTTCAATTCTTGAAGTGGTTCCCGGGCGAACTCGAAGTCTGGGGGGCCTTTGTCATTCCCGCCGCGGTCTTTTGCTTATTGTTTCTCATGCCTTGGATTGGTCGCGGTCGGAAGGGGCATCTTGTGAATGTGGGAATCTTGGTGTTTTTGATCGGCAGTATCGCGCTGCTGACGGCCCAAGCCGTGCATGACGACAATTTCGCCCTGTGGCATAAACGAACTGAGGCGAATGCTTCACGATACGATGCCTCGCGGGCCTTTCTCGATGCCAAGCGAGAGGCAGAATTGGAAGCCGACCGAATCATTGCCCTCGCCCGGTCGGCGGAAAAGATTCCCCCCACCGGCGCTCTTGCAATGGCGGCCGCGGACCCCTTCTTGCAAGGTCCTAAACTGTTTGCCCAGCACTGTGCTGGTTGTCACACCCACGAAATCTCAAAGTATTATGCATTTCAAGTTGGTGTCGATCCGCAAGTATTTCGTCGTAGCGCCCACAATTTTGGGATTAATATGGTAGACATCGTCAATCCCGACCCAACCGCCCCCAATCTTTGGGGAGTTGGCAACAGGGGTTGGATGCAGGCATTCCTGAATCCCCACCATGTCGCAGACTTAGATCATTTGGGTTATCAAAACTCCCCTTTTGCAGATGGTGATATGGTCAGCTTCATTAAGGATTCGCTTGGCGAGGAGTTGACCGACGAAGAGCGTGAAGCCGTTGAAAATGCGTTTCTTCTAATTAGCGACGCTTTGTGGTTGGAAGCGGGCGCACTGAAGCTGCATCCTGATGCGAGGAGCGAATTCGAGGAACGAGCGAAACGGGGCCGCGAGCTTATTACCGGTGGCCTCGCCGAAGTGCTCTCGAGCGGCACGTCCTGCACGGATTGCCACAAGTTCCACGACGCTGGCGAACTCGGCAGCGCGCCGGACCTCACCGGTTATATGTCGCGCGAGTGGCTTACTGAGTTTATCCACAATCCAGCGGCACCCCGCTTCTATGGAGAGAATAACGACCGCATGCCGGCATTCGCTCCGCACGCCGATCCGCGGCTCAACCAACTCGATGACGAATCATTACGGTTGATAGTTGATTGGCTGCGGGGAGATTGGGTGGTGCCTGGGGCCGAAATCAATCCACCAGGTGAGTAAAGCTAACGGTTGGTCCGACAGCTACGGCACCAACCAACTCCAGCGGCGCGAGCGTTGCAAACATGCGGTGAGCACTAGCGCGCACACTGTGCTGAGCACGAAGACCAGGATGTCATTCAGCGCGTTCTCGGGAAACCTGAAATGCTGTGCGACATCTTGCAAGCCTTCCACAAAGAGCATGTGCGACAGATAAACGCCATAAGCCATGCTGCCGAGCGAGGCCACCGCCGTGACCCAGGTGAATCGACAATCACCAAAGCAGGCCAGCAACAAGAAGAGGCCCGCCAAGTTCTCAACCCAAAAGTCGCGTCCAGCCAAGGCCAAAGCCACTTCCAGCGCCAGAAAAAGTGTGAATGAGATGGCAATTGTTAAGGGTCTTGAGAGCCAAGCCGTGCCAAACTTGCTGCAAACGATCGCTAAGCTAATTCCCCAAAAGAGCGCGGGCAGCGTGTTATACGACAAACTTGCCGTGTAGGAAAAACCCCGCGAAAACGTGGGCTCCATAAGAGTGAGACCCGAAATCACTAACAAGCCTAGGACCGTAGGCCAAGCCGCGGTGGGTCGAGCACTCATAAACCGGCCGACGAGATTTGCCAAGATTGTTGCGAGCAATATGAAGGGCAAGAACCACAAATGCGATGTCGGCCCCCGCCATAATAAATTCCACGTGATAGGAAAAGGATGTGTGTTGGGGAGCACCAGTGAAGCCAGATAGCGGACTAACAAATAGATTAAAGACCAACCCAAAAAAGGAAGGTAGATTCGCAAGAATCGCGACCACAGAAACGCTCCGAACGAGTCCTTGGGTGGTCCCGAGCGGATGCGACATGCCATGTAAGCCGCCGAGGCAACGAAAAATGGCACGGCATAGCGCGCGGAACTCGTAGTCCCAGCCAGCAACTCGGACTCGGGAGTGTGCAGCCAGATGATGGCAATGGCCGAGACAATCCGCCAAAAGTCCAACCATTCCAGACGTTTTTTGGCTGCTTGGGTCATGCTCTCTGCAAAGTGATAGGCAATTCCGGGGGTATTGATAGCATCATGATTGAAATCTGCGAAGTTGTGGTGAACTATTCGTGCGGTTTTTTAGAAATTGGTGACTCGTGGCGATTGGCAGGCTCAGCAACCTCCCCACGCAAACTGAAAAGTCCTCAAAATCGCTACAGTTTGACGCGCGCGGGTGTCGATTCCTCTGGTGAAAGACTTTTCACTCGCTAAGGAAATGCGCTCATGTGGTGCAGTCAATGCCAGCAAGATGTGCCTGCCATCTCCCAGATGGCCGGTGAACCGCCGCGTTGCGTTCGATGCAA
>CALMBE010000760.1 GCA_937860165.1 uncultured Planctomycetaceae bacterium | reverse complement strand
TGAAAGCTGAAACGCCGTTGGCGTAGTCTACGGAAGTTATTTTTGAGTCACCCCTTACGTTCCTTCAGAATGACATTTTCAACTTTGCAGTTCTCCTGCCTCGCCGCCTGCGCGAAGCACTTCGTAGGTTACGGTGGTAACCGTTCACACCCTGGCCCCCCTGGCGGGCAAGTTCGATGTGGTCGAGTGAATCTGCAAGCAAGATTTTTACCGCAGAGTCGCGAAGTCGCAGAGACGCCAGGAATAATCAGCGAAATCTTTGCGCCTCCGCGACTCTGCGGTTTATTCTTCACACTTCTCTGGTACGCATGAATCGGTCACGGTACGATGAGACGGCTTGTCGGGAGTCACTCACTGCTCGGAACCTCACATGCTGTTAGGGCCCATCTTTCGCGTGGAAATGGTAACCGTCGCTCGACGGAAACGCTATTTCTTTCTGCGGGTCCTCTACGGGGCGATCATCCTGCTAGTGTTGTGGACCGCCTATTCCACTTCCCGTTTTTATTCCTCCTACAACGCCTCCGGCAGCACAGTGACCCCGATCCGCTCGGCGGCGGCGCTGGCGGCTTCGTTCTTTGTGGGTTACAGCTATCTGCAACTCCTGGCCATCATGACCGTCGGTCCCGCCATGGCCGTCGGAACCATCGCCACCGAGCGCGAACGCCGGACGATCGAATACCTCTTTGCCACCGACCTCTCGAACGCCGAGATCGTGCTCGGAAAAACCTTCGCCCGACTCACGCTCCTCGGGCAGTTTGTCCTCGTGGGGCTGCCGATCTTATTTTTGTTTCGGCTGCTGGGAGGCATACCCGGCACGGCCCTGACGGCTTGTTTTCTCTCGACCTTCGGCACCGCGACCATGCTCACTGCGCTGAGCATCCTAGTCTCGGTCTGGTCCCCACGGGCCCGCGATGCGACCGTGCGGATTTATCTGTTGCTGTTGGTCTTGATCATGCTGCCAGCGGTGCTGCACGGATTTCAATCCCTGGGAATCTTCCCTACGCGACTTTGGGAATCGGCACTTGCCCCCCTGGCGGATGTGCTGAAACTGGTGAATCCCTTTGCGCTCAATTTGGGCACGGCGTCCGCCGTGGGACTGGGGATTGATCTGCGGCAAGTGTTCCTCTCCGTGGGCAGTCAGTTGGCGTTATCCGCGGTCTGCTTGCTATCCGCGACTGCCGCGGTGCGCCGCGTCCACCTCGGCGAGGCCAGTCGCGTAGCCAAAAAGATCGGATTGGCCCGCGAAATTCGCGTCCCCCGTTGGCGGCTCCCCTTGGGCGACCGCCCGATGCTCTGGAAAGAAATGGTCTCCGGCACGGCAACCACCAAGTTTGGTTTCATCGGGTGGATAGCGATCTTTATTATTCTGCTCACGGTGCTCGGTTCCGCCGTCTGGGCCTTCGGTTCCGCCGTGAATAACCCATCGCAAAGTTATCGCGACAATGACTACTTTGAATATCTCTCGGGTCTCAATGGATTCTTGGGAAGCGGAATCTTACTCCTCTTGGCCGCCCGGGCCTCGGGGCTTTTTACCCAAGAAAAGGAACGCGACTGCTGGACATCGCTCCTTTCGACACCGCTCACGGGAAGAGAAATCGTCACCGGGAAAATGTGGGGCAATCTCTACGCGGCCCGCTGGGCCTTGACGGTGATGATGGTGGCCTGGCTGTTTGGTCTCCTGCTTAATCCTATGTTTTTCGTGCCGTCACTTTTTACTTTGATTACCTTTCTGGTGTTAGCAGTCTATGCCACGAACTTGGGACTTCTCTTTTCACTTGCTTCACCGACTTCACTCCGGGCCATGGGGCTCACCTTGGGGACCATTGTCTTTTGCGGCGGGGCGTATCTGTTCTGTTGCTGCGTTGTTTTCTCGGCGGGTGGTGGAGGAAATGATGCGTGGGCCCTCATGATGACTCCCTGCATTCCCATGCTGTTGGTTTTTCCCACGCTCGGTTTCTTGAGTTTCGACCAAACCTATTTTTGGGATCAGGGTTTTCCCGTCGCTTACATCCTGGGAATGATCCTCTACACGGTCGCCGCCCTGGGACTTTACCTAACCATGGTGCGGAACTTCGACGAATACGCCGGCAGGAGTGGTATCCATTCACCACGAAGACACGAAGGGAATGCGTAAGTCGCAAGTCGTACGTAGCAAGTGGGGAGATAAACCGAGTCGACACTCTTCAAAATCACCATGTACAGCTCGCTGCCTACTCTTCGTGAGCTTCGTGCCTTCGTGGTAAAATTAGTGCTCGGGAGGCAAATCGCCCCCCATATTTCTAAACCGCTCGCTCTCCCCCCGAGGCAAGTGTTTGCACAACAAGATCCCGCCGAAGTACAGCACCACCAGCGGCACGGCCATGAGAATCATGCTCCCTGGATCGGCGGGGGTGAGAAACATCGAAATGGTGCAGATCACCACCACCGCCAACCGCCACTTGCTCAGATAGGCCTCGATCGAGAATATCCCCAACCGCTCCAGCGCTACCATCACCAACGGCAATTGAAAACTGATGCCAAACCCCAAGGGCAAGATCAACACCATACTCATCCAGTCGGTAATCCGCGGCGAGGGTTGAATCCCCATCTGGCTGTTGAACCAAAACAGAAAATTCAAGACATAATCAATCGCCGCATAATAAGCCAGCGCTGCCCCCGCAAAGAACAGGCCCAGACTCATCGGCATATACAGGTAAACCAGATTGCGTTCTTGTTTGTAGAGCCCCGCCGCGACGAATTGCCACATGAAATAAAAGATCAACGGACTAGCAAGCACTGCCCCCACGACCATCGACGCCTTCATGAAAATCGCGAAAGGTTCCTGACTACTGAGGCTAATCACCTTCGTCCGGGAATCTTGTTCCAAGGGGCGGTAGAGCTGCAGCCGCACCAGGCCTTCGCGGGTCGTCGCCAGTTCGTCGGGCTTGCCACCCGGGATCTCGATTCCCAAAGCTTCCGCTAAATCGCGCCGGTCGACATAATAATCCTCGGGCATCAACCCTTCGTCGGCTAGTTGCTGCGCGGCACCGGCCAAGTCCTCGGGAACCGCTTCCCCCGCAGCCTGCCGACCTTGGAGCCGCGCGAGCTGGGCCTCATTGGCCTCTCCGCGATAGTAGGTTTCTAATGCTTCTCGCAAGGGCCCCTGCAAGTAGTCGACCACCGCTCGCCCCAGCGCTAGCCCGACGAGGGTGCAAATCAGCCAAACCGCTATCGATTTGATAAGTGCCGACCGCAACTCATTCAAATGATCGGAAAAAGACATCTTAGTCTTCTCTAGCAATTCGTCATCCTGAGGGAGTTTGGCCATCGCGGAACAATCGGCTTCCAGTTGTCTGAAGGGGTCGGATGCTAAACAATACGCTACAAACAGGAAGCAGGCCGAGAGAATCGAACCCCCATCTTACCAACGCCTTGAAGCTGCCACAATGTAGCAGGCACACTCCGCAGGGCCGATCGGTTTTTCAAGATGAGGGTGCCATGGCCACAGCGGTACTCCGCTGTGGCCATGTTT